>JAYFRK010000337.1:0-22165 GCA_034925975.1 Clostridium sp. | reverse complement strand
CAAGTTTAGTTTTAGTCTGACCTTCAAATTGAGGATCAGTAAGTTTTACTGATATTACTGCAGTTAAACCTTCTCTAGTATCATCACCAGATAAGTTTTTATCACTTTCTTTTAGATATCCATATCTTCTAGCATAATCATTTAAAACTCTAGTAAGTGCAGCTTTAAATCCAGCTAAATGAGTTCCTCCTTCAATTGTGTCTATATTATTAGCAAAGGAGAATATATTCTCGTTATAGGTATCATTGTATTGAAGTGCAAGTTCAACTATATAGTCATCCTTTTTACCTTCTACATATATAGGTTCTGGATGAAGATTTTCTTTATTTCTATTTAGGTAAGCTACAAATGATTTTATACCTCCCTCATAGTGAAACTCATCCTTCTTCTCGCCTTCGCCTCTTTCATCAGCTAAAACAATTCTTATTCCTTTATTTAAAAATGCAAGTTCTCTCAACCTTTGAGCTAATGTATCATAATCAAAGTCTATCTCTTCAAATATTTCACTATCTGGAGTAAAATAAACCGTTGTTCCATGAGCATCACTTTCAGTTTCTCCAACAATTTTTAGATCACTTAAAACTTTTCCTCTTGCATATTCTTGGGCCCATAAGTGTCCTTCTCTTTTAACTTCTACCCTACAATATTCTGAAAGGGCATTAACAACAGATGCTCCAACACCATGAAGTCCACCAGATACCTTATATCCGCCTCCGCCAAATTTACCTCCAGCGTGTAAAACAGTCATTATTACTTCTACTGCAGGTCTATGCATTTTATGATGCATACCTACAGGCATTCCTCTTCCATCATCTTCTACTGTAATTGAATTTCCTTTGTGTATGTATACACTTATATTTTTACAAAAGCCCGCTAAAGCTTCATCAATACTATTATCTACAATTTCATAAACAAGATGATGAAGTCCTCTAAGACCAGTACTTCCAATATACATACCTGGTCTTTTTCTAACAGCTTCTAATCCTTCAAGTACTTGTATTTGTGATTCATCATAACTTTGCTTGTTTTCCATGTATATCCTCCTAACTTACTCTTTAGGTTCATAGAACATATTTTCAGTTCTTTTAGTTAAAGTGGAAGAAGATATTGGCGATAGGTATATTTTGCTCTTTTTATCCACCTCAGCAACAATAAATGATTTTGCATTTTCTTTAGTTATTCTCTCTACGAAACCGTCTTCTTCTGCCATTCTTAAAAATTGAATAGTATCTGCACTATACATGGTAGTTTCTATATCAAATATTCCTATTATATCTTTCAATGGAACTACTACATTTTCTCCTAAATGTAAAAACATACGTATCCTCCCTTAAACAACTTTTAGATAACCGTTCCATTCTTCACATGATACATTTTCACATCATCATCCAAATAGTCCTTTATGTCAAATATTCCAGTACAAGTTACTATAGTTTGAACTTTTTTAATAGAATTTAATATATACTTTTGTCTATTTAAATCTAATTCTGATAAAACATCATCTAACAAAAGAACAGGATATTCTCCACTTTGCTCTTTTATTATTTCTAAAGATGCAAACTTAATAGATAATACAGCTGTTCTCTGTTGTCCTTGTGATCCAAATTTTCTTGTATCTATATTATTTATATTTATTGAAAAATCGTCTCTATGTGGTCCTATTGATGTCATTCCCTTTTCTAAATCTTTTTCTCTGCTCTCACTTAAAAGATTTAGAAGATTTGATTCTATGTTATTAATGTCTCTTACTGGAGTAATATATTTAAGTTCTATTTCTTCATTGTCAGAAGTTATATCCTTGTGAATAATATTACCTTTTTCATTTAACTTTTGTATATATTTAAGTCTTTCTTTTATAATAAAGCTTCCAAACTTGCTCATTTGAACATCATATACATCTATGATATTTTTATCCTTACTCCATTTTCTTAAAGCAGAATTTCGGTCATTTAATACTTTATTATACTGAACTAAACTATAATAGTATTTTTTATTCAATTTGCATAGCTCAATATCTATAAATCTTCTCCTATAGGAAGGAGATTCTTTAACTATCTTTAAATCCTCTGGAGAAAATATTACAATATTAAAAATTCCCATAAGGTCAGAAATTGTATTTAGTTTTATAGAATTAACCCTTATACCTTTTTTTCCCTCCTTAAAAATTTTAATATCTATTTTTTTATCCAGTCGTTCTTTTGAGACATACAAACTAATATATGCTTCTTTAGCTCCCCACTTAATTAATTCCTTATCTTTATTTGTTCTATGGGATTTGCCAATGCTACAGTAATATATACTTTCAAGTATATTAGTTTTCCCCTGTGCGTTATCCCCTATAAAAATATTTATACCCTTGTTCAAGTTTAACGATAGTTGATCATAATTTCTAAAATTTAGTAAACTTAAATTTTTAATATACATAAAAACACCTATTTAATAATTATACCATAATATTGGAACTATTATCTTTCACTTAAATAATTTTATAAACTTCTCCTTCAAACTCAACAGTATCGCCTTTTACTAGCTTTCTTCCTCTTCTAGTTTCTACTTCTCCATTTACTTTAATTTCACTGTTTTGAATATAAAATTTAGCATCGGAGCCAATGGAGGTCATTCCAGACCATTTTAAAAATGAATCTAATTTTATAATCTCTGTATTTATCTTAATCTCTTTCATAATTTAAATCCTCCAAGGTAATTTAAATTTATTAATTGCTTAACAATCTAACTGGTAGTACTAAATACGTATAATTATTATTTTCTTTATTTTTTATTACACAAGGGCTAACACTACTTGAAAACTCTAAAACAATTTCATCTTCTTCAATTATTTTTAATACATCTATTAAGTATTTTGAGTTAAATGCAATTTGCAATTCATCTCCTTGCAAAATTATATTTAATTCTTCTCTCACTCTTCCCAATTGAGAATTAGATGTTATTATTAAGTTTTCATCTTTAATATCAAACTTTATTAAATTAGTATTTCCGTCTTTAGCCATCAAAGAAGCTCTTTCTATACAATTAAGTAAATCTGACCTTTTAGCAATAACTTTTAGATTATATTCTTCTGGGATTATTGAATTATATTTTATAAACTCTCCCTCTAACAATCTTGATATAATCTTAGTTTGACCTAGATTAAATAAAATATGGTTAGGTGTAAATGTTATATTAACATTTTCATCTTCTTCGCTTAATATTTTTGAAACTTCGCTCAAAGTTTTGCCAGGTATAACAGCATTTATAATATCTTCGTTATCTATATTATTACTTCTCAGTGCTAATCTATATCCATCTAATGCTACTAAATTAAGCTTTTTATCTCTAACTTCAAATAAAATTCCAGTAAGAATAGGCCTTGTTTCATCTTGAGCTATTGCAAAAATTGTTCCTTTTATCATATTTTTTAATATTTTTTGAGAAATACTAAAAATTATATTTTCATTTATCTTTGGTAAGCTAGGGAATTCCTCAGGATCCATGTGTATTAAGTTAAACTTAGACTTTTCGCAAACTATTTCAATTGAGTTATTTTCTACAGTTTTTATTTCAACATCACTATTAGGAAGTTTTCTTATTATTTCACCAAAAATTTTTGAGTCAACTACAATGCTACCTTCCTCTTCAACATCTGCTGATATCTTAGTTTCTATACTTAAATCTATATCAGAACCGATAAGGGTTAATTGATTTTCTTTAGCAGATATATACATTCCTTGTAATATAGGCATTGGTGATTTTCCAGTTACAGCTTTTTGAGATATTGATATAGCTTCTTGTAATTTGTTTTTAGTGCATATAAATTTCATTATATAGACCTCCTTTATCCACATTAAAATTTCATTAAATAAGATAAGATAATATTATTAAAATATAGTAGTAATAGTAGTAGGGAGTGTGAATATGTGGATAAGTATTTTAAACCAAGTAATCACGTGAAAATCTAAACAAAAATTATTGTGGATAAGTAGAGAATTAAAATCTACCTTTATCCACAATAATATACGAATTTAACATATCATAATTCTATCCACATTAAATTAAATAACTATTATAAACATATGTTTATGAATTATTTATTGTTTATTTTTTTAGTTAAATCATTTATAACATTTTTTAAAGATTCATCCTTTTTTAAATTAGTTGATATTTTTTCATAAGCATGAATTACTGTAGTATGATCACGTCCGCCAAATTCTTCACCTATCTTAGGAAGAGACATATCCGTAAGCTTTCTACTTAAGTACATAGCAATTTGCCTAGGGAAAGCTATGTTTCTAGTGCGCCTAGAGGATTTTAGTTCATCTATTTTTAAGTTAAAGTAGTTGGCAACTATATCCTGGATAAGATCAATTGTAACTTGTTTATTCTGCTCACTGGATATTATATCTTTTAGAGCTTCGGCAGCTAATTCCACACTAATTTCTTTATTAGTTAAAGAAGAATAGGCAACTATTCTTATTAAAGCTCCTTCAAGTTCTCTAATGTTAGATTTTATCTTATTGGCAATATAAACCATAACTTCATTCGGTATATTTAAATTTTCTACATCTGCTTTCTTTTTTAGGATAGCTATCCTTGTTTCAAAATCAGGTGCCTGGATATCAGCAATTAAGCCCCATTCGAATCTAGAACGAAGTCTATCCTCTAGAGTAGGAATTTCTTTTGGCGGCCTATCACTAGATAATATAATTTGCTTATCTGCTTCGTGAAGAGCATTAAAAGTATGGAAAAATTCTTCTTGAGTTCTTTCCTTACCTGCAATAAATTGAATATCATCTATTAATAGAACATCTACATTTCTATATTTATTTCTAAAATCAACATTTTTATCATCTTTAATAGAATTTATTAGTTCATTAGTAAATTTTTCAGAAGAAACATATACTACTTTAGCCTTTGGATTATTTTGCAATATGTAATGACCTATAGCGTGCATTAAGTGGGTTTTCCCAAGACCCACACCACCGTATATAAATAAAGGGTTATACGCTTTGGCTGGAGCTTCAGCAACAGCAAGTGATGCTGCATGAGCAAATCTATTGCTATTACCTATAACAAAAGAATCAAAGGTGTATTTTGGATTTAAGGTAGAAGTCATTTCATCATTAGCTACTATATTGGTATCTTTTCGATTATTAGTAGATTTTTTCTCGGTATTAGAGCTTTCTTCTGATGAAATTAAGAATTCAATATTATATTTTTTAGAAGTAACAAGTTTAATGGCGTTAATAATTAAATCCTTATATCTACTCTCAAGAATGCCTCGTGTAAAATCATTCGGAACTTCTAATTTTAGAATATTTCCTTCTATAGAGAGTGGTATAATACTTTTAATCCATGTATTAAAACTTACTTCAGTAAGTTCGCCTTTGATTATATTTAAAGTTTTTGTCCATAGTTGTTCTAGTTGGGCATTCATTCTTTGGCCTCCAGTCTACTATAATAAAAAAATAAAAATTTTTTAGTGGTAATAATGTGCAATTAACAAAAAATGAACAACTTACTAACAACTTAATAGCCATTAGTATAGGTTGTTGACAAATAAATAAAAAAATATTCACATGTGCATAATATTGTTGAATTTAAAAAAATATAAAAATTATTAACAGAAAAAAAATATATATTATCAACAAGTAAAGTTATGAATAAAATAAGATAATCAGTCTAAAATTAAAAGATAAACATTGATTTTATAAAGAGTTGAACAAGTTATACACAGAATTGTCCACAAACTGTGTATAACTAATATTAAAAACAAATTATCAACAATTCAACAATAATAATATCAAAAGAACAACTTGTATTCAAGGACTTATCCACAAAAAAATTTAAAAACAAAAAATTTATCAACAATAAAGCATAATCTTGACATTACTAAGGTGTATATATATAATTTAATAGTAAAACTACTTTTAGGACTAAAGACGCTATGAATTTACTAACTATTCATATAGAAGAGTTAAAGGCAGTTAGCTATAAGGAGGTGTATACCAATGAAGATGACTTATCAGCCAAAGAGAAGACAAAGAAAAAGAGAACATGGTTTCAGAAAAAGAATGAGTTCTTTATCAGGAAGAAACGTTCTTAGAAGAAGAAGACAAAAAGGAAGAAAGAAATTGACAGCATAAGGGCCGCTTTAGTGGCCTTTTTCTTCAATTGCAGAAAAAAAGGAGCACTTATATAAATGAAAAGAGAAAATAGGATAAGAAAAAATGCTGAATTTCGAAGAGTATACAGAAGAGGAAAATCATATTCTAATTATTTTTTAGTTTTATATATATTTACTAATAGCTTTAATGTTGATAAAAATAGAGTAGGAATATCAGTCAGTAAAAAAGTTGGAAATAGTGTAGTCAGAAGTAGAGTAAAAAGACTGATTAGCGAAAGTTACAGATTGAATAGTGAAAAGTTGAAAAAAGGATATGACTTAGTTTTTATCGCTAGGAATACTACAAAAGGAAAAAGTTATAATGAAATTGAAAATGCAGTTATAAACCTATTAAAAAAGGCAGGTTTATATGATTAATTATGAAAAAAATTATCATTAATTTAATAAAATTTTATAGAAAGTATATATCTCCTCTAAAACAGCCTTGCTGTAGATTTTATCCAACTTGTTCTCAGTATGCTATAGAAGCTATAGAAAAGTATGGAGCATTCAAGGGTGGGATTATGTCTATAAAAAGAATATTAAAATGTCATCCATTAAACCCAGGGGGATATGACCCGGTTAAATAATTTAAGGAGGTCTTGAATTGGAAATTTCTTTTATCAGTGGTTATGCAATGCTTGCACTTAAAACTAGCTGGTTAAATAACGCTTTTATTAAGTTTTTTACCAATATACATAGTGCTGTTCATGGCGTTATAGGTAATCCAAATATATCTTATGGGTTAACGATAATTTTAGTTACAATAATAATAAGATTATTATTATTTCCGCTAAATTATAAGCAAATAAGATCGCAAGTTATGTTAAATGAAATACAACCTGAAATTAAACAAATGCAGTCTAAATATAAAAATGATCCACAAAGACAACAACAAGAATTAATGAAACTCTATAAAGAGAGAGGGGTAAACCCATTAGGAGGATGTCTTCCTCTTTTAATTCAATGGCCTATCCTTATAGCTTTATATTATGTATTTAATAATTTAAGTACAATAGATCCGAATATAAATACTGTAACATTTTTAGGACTTCAATTAATGGGAAGAGCAACATCTAACCCAGCAACTTGGATTTTGCCAATTTTATCTGGAGCATTAACTTACTATTCCACTATAATGATGACACCAAAAGGAAACAATGCTCAAGCTAAACAAACAATGACTATGGGAATAAGTATGTCTGTTCTAATAACGTTTATGAGTTTTAAATTTACATCAGCATTGGTTTTATATTGGGTAACAAATAGTTTGTTCCAAATAGGTCAAACACTACTTATGAAGAAAATGGAAGCTAAAAAAGTTGCAAAAGAGAAGATAAAATAGTGAATAGAAATTTGCCTTATTTTAAGAGTGGGAAGGGCAGGTGTCTTTGAAAACATGAGATGTATAGAAATGACAGGTAAAACTGTTGGAGAAGCAATACAAAATGCTTTAAAAGAGCTTAATTTAACTGAAGATAAAGTAGATATAAAGATAATCGATGAAGGTAGTAAAGGATTATTTAAAATATTTAAGGGTAAAGACGCAAAAATAGAAGTAACAATTAAAGAAGATTATAAAGAAGATGCAAGAAAATTTTTAAGAGATGTATTAAATTCCATGGGGGTATTGGCTGAGATAAAGGTTAAAGAGGAGAATAATGTTTTAAAGATAAACCTTACAGGGCCTAACATGGGATTGATCATAGGTTATAGGGGAGAAACACTAGATTCACTTCAATATTTAGTTAGTTTAGTTGTTAATAGGAATAATGAAGGACCATATAAAAGGGTTAATCTAGATACTGAAAACTATAGAGCTAAGAGAGAAGAGACTTTAAAAAGGCTTGCTGGAAAGATAGCTTTAAAGGTAAAGAAGACTAATAAACCTGTTAGACTAGAGCCAATGAATCCTTATGAGAGAAGAATAATTCATTCTGCCCTACAAAATGATTCATCAATAGTAACATATAGTGAAGGTGAAGAGCCATATAGAAAAGTTGTTGTTGATTTAAAGAAGAAAGCCTAGTGGCTTTCTTTTAATTTTATCTGATAGCTATTATCACTGGCTTACAAGTTTATATATACTTAGGATGTTAGAATTCTTATGTTTATCATAAGTAGCCATATGGAGATAGATAATCTACTCTAAGCTTTAAGTATAGTTTAAAATTCTACTTAAAGCTTACAATACTGTTTGTAAGAATAAAAACTTAGAAGTTTAGAAAGGATGGAAAAAATGAAAGAATTTGATACAATAGCTGCTATAGCGACTAATATTGGTGAAAGCGGAGTATCAATTATAAGAGTATCTGGAAATAAGGCTTTAAGCATAGTTAGTAGTATTTTTAAGGGTAAAAATACTAGAAAGTTAGATGATATTAAGACTTATACTTTAAGATATGGATTTATTATAGATAAAGAAAGCGGAGAAGAATTAGATGAGGTTATTGTAAGCTATATGAAAGGACCTAAAAGTTTTACAGCAGAAGATACTGTTGAGATAAACTGTCATGGTGGAGTTATAGTTACTAGAAGGATACTTGAAGAAGTTATAAAAGCAGGAGCAAGACTAGCTGAACCAGGGGAATTTACTAAAAGAGCGTTTTTAAATGGAAGAATTGATTTAAGTCAAGCGGAAGCTGTAATAGATATAATTACTGCTAAAACAGAATTAAGTGCAAAATCCGCATTAGAACAATCAGGAGGAAAGCTTTCCCGGGAAATAATGAAGCTTAGGGATAAGCTGTTAGAAGTTATTGCGCATATAGAAGCTACTGTAGATTATCCAGAAGATGATTTAGAAGAAGTAACTGCAGATAAGTCAAAGAAAAATATAAATGAAATAATAAATGAAATAGATGAATTATTAGTAAGTGCAGATGAAGGTAAAATACTAAGAGAAGGATTAAGTACGGTAATTGTAGGTAAGCCTAATGTAGGCAAATCCTCTATATTAAATGCATTATTAATGGAAACTAGAGCAATAGTTACTGATGTTCCTGGAACAACAAGAGATATAATAGAAGAATATATAAATATAGATGGGATACCTATAAAAATAGTAGATACGGCAGGAATTAGAGATACTGAGGATAGTGTAGAGAAAATAGGTGTTGAAAGATCAAAAGAGAAGATAATTAGTGCAGATCTTATAGTATTAGTTTTAGACATTAGTAGAAAATTAAGTGATGAAGATAAAGAAATAATCGAATATATTAAAGATAAAAAATATATTGTTTTGTTGAATAAAATTGATTTGGAATTTAAAATAGATAAAGATGACTTAAAAGAATTAAATTCAAACTATATTATTAAAGTCTCTGCAAAAACTGGAGAAGGCTTAGATAGATTTAAAGAAGCTGTAAAAGAGCTTTTCTTTAAAGGAGAAGTTAAGTCTAAGGAGATAATGATAACAAATACAAGGCATAAAGAAGCATTAATTAGAGCAAAAGAAAACTTAAATGCTGCTAATAGCGTATTAGATAATACTTTTGCTATAGATTTAGCATCAATTGACTTAAGAAATGCATGGAAACAATTAGGGGATATTACTGGAGATACTGTTGAAGAAGACATTATAGATAAAATATTCTCTAAGTTTTGTTTAGGGAAATAAAGGAGGAAAGTATGAGTTATTTTGCAGGAGAATATGATATTGTTGTTATAGGTGCAGGTCATGCTGGATGTGAAGCAGCGCTTGCCAGTGCAAGATTAGGTGTAAAAACGCTAGTGTGTGCTACAGACTTAGCAAGTGTGGCTATGATGCCATGTAATCCTAATATTGGAGGAACTGCTAAAGGACATTTAGTAAGAGAAATTGATGCTCTAGGTGGAGAAATGGGAATAAATATTGATCATACATTTATCCAGTCTAGAATGTTAAATACATCTAAAGGACCAGCTGTACACTCATTACGTGCTCAAGCTGACAAAAAAAAGGATTCAGAAAGAATGAAACATATTTTAGAAACTACGGATAATTTAGATTTAAAACAAGCTGAGATAGTAGAATTAGATATAGAAGATAATAAAGTTAAAGGAGTTATTACTAGAACAGGTGCTTATTACAAGGCCAAAGCTATAATACTTTGTACAGGAGTTTATTTAAAGTCTAGAATAATTATTGGAGAAATTAACTATGAAGGTGGTCCAAGTGGACTATCAGGAGCATATATTTTGTCTGATAATTTAATTAGACATGGTATAAAGTTGAGAAGATTTAAAACAGGAACTCCTGCAAGAATCAATAGAAGATCTGTGGATTTTTCAAAGATGATTGAACAAAAAGGAGACGAAAAAATAGTACCTTTTTCATTTATGAGTGAGAATATTGATAGAGAACAAATATCATGCTATTTAACTTATTCTAATGAAGAAACAAAGAAAGTAGTTTTAGATAATATAGATAGATCACCATTATATAATGGATCAATTAAGAGTGTTGGTCCAAGATATTGTCCGTCTTTTGAAGATAAAATTATGAGATTTCCAGAAAAACCTCAACATCAATTATTTATTGAACCAGAAGGAGAAAACACTGAAGAATTATATGTAGGAGGAATGTCTAGTTCTCTTCCAGAAGAAGTTCAAATCAGAATGATGAGAACTGTATCAGGATTAGAAAATGCTCAAATGATGAGAACTGCATATGCAATAGAATATGATTGTATAGATCCTGTTCAATTAAAATTGACTTTAGAACTTAAAAATATAGATGGATTATTTTCAGCAGGTCAAATGAATGGAAGTTCTGGTTATGAAGAAGCAGCTTGCCAAGGATTAATTGCAGGTATAAATGCAGCTTTAAAGATAAAAGGTGAGGATTCACTAGTTTTAAAAAGATCTGATGCCTATATAGGCGTATTGATTGATGATCTTATAACTAAAGGGACTGAAGAACCTTATAGAATGATGACTTCAAGAGCTGAATATAGGTTACTTTTAAGGCAAGATAATGCAGATTTAAGACTTACAGAAATTGGGCATAAGATTGGACTTGTTAATGAAGAAAGATATGAAAAGTTTTTGAAAAGAAAAATATCTATAGAAAAAGAAATTGAGAGAATAAAAAAACTTCAAATAACAAATAAAAATGAAGTAAATGAGTTTTTAGAAGAGATAAACTCTGTACCATTGAAAAAACCTATAAGTCTTTACGAATTAATTAAGAGACCAGAACTTAATTACTTTATGGTTTCATCATTAGACAATGAAAGACAAGAACTTCCACAGGATATACAAGAGCAAGTTAATACTATGTCGAAATATGAAGGATATATACAAAAACAATTGGAACAAGTGGAACAATTCAAAAAAATGGAAAATAAACTTATTCCAGAAAAGTTTGATTATAAAGAAATTAGAGGCCTTAGAACAGAAGCTATTCAAAAACTTGATAAGATGAAACCAGTAAACTTAGGTCAGGCATCAAGAATTTCAGGAGTGTCTCCAGCTGATATATCTGTCCTTTTAGTGGCACTTGAACAATTTAATAGAAAGTCCAATAAAGAGGAGGAGTAAAGGTAGTTGAGTATGGATAAAGAATATTATGATATTTTAAAAGCTGCTTCTGATAGTATAGAATTAAGTTTTGATGATAATAAATATAATCAATTTATTAAGTATAAAGACTTGTTAAAAGAATGGAATGAAAAGGTCAACCTTACAGCAATAACAGAAGATATAGAGATAGTAAAGAAACATTTTATTGATTCAATAAAAATATTTAAATTTGAACCATTAAAGAAGGCTAATAAAATTATTGATGTAGGTACTGGCGGGGGTTTTCCAGGAATACCTATGAAAATAATTAAACCTGACTTAGAAATGGTATTACTAGATTCTTTAAGAAAGAGAATAAATGTATTAGATAATATTTTATTTAATATCGATATTAAAGATGTAAGAACTATACATGGTAGGGCAGAAGAATTTGGAAGAGATTCTTTATATAGAGAAAAGTTTGATGCTGCTGTTTCTAGAGCAGTTGCTAATTTAGAAGTATTATCTGAGCTATGTATTCCTTATGTTAAAGTAGGAGGCTATTTTGTAGCATTAAAAGGTCCTTCTGTTGACGATGAGGTTACTCAGTCTAAAAAGGCAATTTCATTACTAGGTGGAAAAATTGAAGATATTATAAAAATCGAGATAGAAGATAGTGATTTAAATCATAATTTAGTAATAATAAAAAAAATTAAAAATACACCTAAACAATATCCTAGAAAAGCAGGGGTAATTGGGAAAAAGCCTTTATAATATATAAATAAAATTATTAAGTTGATAGAGGGATGGGGATTATGCAAAAAGATATAAATTACATTTCTACAGATTTGATTGTTCCAAATGCTTACCAGCCTAGAAAATACTTTAACGATGATACTATTGATGAATTAGCTCAATCTATAAAAGCATATGGAATTATTCAACCACTTTCAGTTAGAAAAATAAGTGATGATAGATATGAATTAATAGCAGGTGAAAGAAGATTTAAAGCAGCAAAAAAAGTTGGACTCAATGAAGTACCAGTTATAGTTCTTGATATTTCTGATAAAGATTCTGCAGCAATTGCATTATTAGAAAATCTTCAAAGAGAAGATTTAAATTTCATAGAAGAAGCAGAGGCATATTATAATCTTATAAAAGAGCATAAGTATACTCAAGATCAATTAGCTAATATTATAGGAAAAAAACAATCTACTATTGCTAATAAAATGAGAATACTTAAATTAGATGAAAAAATAAGAGAAAAAGTATTAGAAAATAATTTAACAGAAAGACATGCGAGAGCTCTTTTAAAATTACCTACGGTTGAATTACAGAATAAAGTTCTTAAGATGGTAATTAATAGAGAGCTGAATGTAAAAAATGCTGAACAATTAATTGATAGAGAACTATTAAAATTAAGTGGTAAAGAATTAGCTTCAGATGGCAAAAAGAAGATAAAAGGAATATTCAGTCCTAAGGTTTATGTAAATACTGTAAAGCAAGTATTTGATAAATATGGTGTACAAGCTACCTATAGGACAAAAGAATTAGAGGATAAAATACAGGTTACTATAACAATACCAAAAAAATAATTATATTTATTAATGAGCATTTATATAGATTTAATTATGTTTCACGTGAAACATTACACCTAAAATTTCTAATATGAAATTTTAGGTGTTTTTATTTAAAATACTCCCTGATAATTGAAAATTATACTGATTCTTTACTAAGTTCCACTTTATAAATTTTCTATTAGAGATTATAATGTATATATAATAGAAATGGACAAGCATAGTAATTATTTTAATTTATCCGATGACTACCCTCTCTAATACTCCCATGGCACTCTGTGAAAGCGATTGGCACCAAATCAAAGATTTGGGCTCTCTTCCTTTCTTCAAAGTGGGAGTAAAGAGCGGCTACGTCCCTGGATAACGATTTCTAAGCTTCAGTGGGAGCAAAAACTCCTTCTAAAACCAAGAGCTCTGTTTATCATATATTTAATGATACTAATATTAAAGTTTTATACAACTATACGTAGTAAATGTTTAGTGTGCCAGATAATAGTTTATAAGCTTATTACAAAGTTAAAAATTTACCTAATGCTTATAAATATTATATATCAATATAAAATTGTTGTAAGTTAGGGGGAAACAAAAGTGAAAGTTGTGTGCATTTTTAACCAAAAAGGGGGAGTTGGTAAAACAACTACTAATATTAATTTATGTGCTAACCTAGCTATGAATGGTCATAAAGTGTTAACTATTGATATAGATCCTCAAGGTAATACTACAAGTGGACTTGGAATTGATAAGAATAAATTGAATCATTCAATTTATGATGTAATAACATCAGATATTTCAATTGAGGATGTTATGTTTGAAAGTGAATTGATAAATAATTTTTACATAGTTCCATCTAATATGGAGTTAGTGGGAGCAGAAATAGAGTTAATTGATAAAGAAGAAAGAGAAATAATTTTAAGAGAAAAGATAAAAACATTAGAAGATAAGTTTGAATATATATTTATAGATTGCCCTCCTTCTTTAGGATTTTTAACAATAAATGCGTTGACTGCAGCAGATAGTGTTTTAATACCAATTCAATGTGAGTTCTATGCTTTAGAAGGAGTTAGCCAATTAATAAACACAATTCAATTAGTAAAGCGATCTCTAAATAAAGATTTAGAGATTGAAGGCGTAGTTATGAGCATGTATGATAATAGAACAAAATTATGTAATGAAGTTGCTGCTGAAGTTAATAAATATTTTAAAGATAAGGTTTATGATACAAGTATACCAAGAAATATAAGATTAGCTGAAGCTCCTAGCTTTGGATTACCTATAATGCTATATGATGACAAGTGTAGAGGATCTGAAGCATATGAAAACTTAGCAAAAGAATTTTTAGAGAAGCAAGGAGTGTGAATAACTGTTGAATAAAAAGTATGGTTTAGGAAAAGGACTAGGTGCACTAATACCAGAAGAAAATTCTAAAGATGAATCTATATTAAAAGTATCTATTAATCTGATAAAAGCAAACAGTGAACAACCAAGAAAAAATTTTGCTGAAGAAAAAATTATGCAGCTGGCTGAGTCTATTAAAGAACATGGAATTATCCAACCTTTAGTACTTAAAAAAGAAGGAAATGTATATTCTATTATAGCTGGAGAAAGAAGATGGAGAGCAGCAAAAAGTATTGGATTAAAAGAGGTACCAGCAGTTATTTTAGATTTAGACGATAAATCAGTTTTAGAAGTTTCGTTAATAGAAAATATTCAAAGAGAAGATTTAAATCCTATAGAAGAAGCTATAGCATATAGAAAGTTAATTGATGAGTTTTTTCTTACTCAAGAAGAGCTTAGCAAAAGAATAGGAAAATCTAGAACTGCTATTGCAAATTGCATGAGATTGCTGAACTTAGATAAAAGAGTTCAAGAGTATTTAGTAGATGGAGTCATTACTGAAGGACATGGCAGAGCATTGCTAGGTATAGAAGATAGGGAAACTCAATACCAAATAGCGCAATCTATAATTGATGATCAATTAAGTGTTAGGCAAGTTGAGATGTTAATAAAAAATATGAATAAACCTAAAAAAGCTGCAGAAAAACGTAAAGATAACAATCTATATGTTAGTGATATAAAACAAAAGCTAGAGGGTTTATTTAATACAAAAGTTGTATTAACTTCAAAAGGTAATAAAGGAAAAATTCAAATTGAATATTATTCAGAAGAAGATCTTCAAAGAATTATTGATATATTAAATATATAATGTTTCACGTGAAACAATTAGGGAGGACATTTTGATGAGCGATTTACTAGAAGTATTAAATTCTTTGCAACCATACATAATAATAGGACTTTCTGTTTTGGTTATAATATTATTAATAATGGTGATAGTTGCTTTAAAATCTATTAATAGGCTAGAAGCAAGATATAGAAAGTTAACTAGGGGTATGAATAATAAAAATTTAGAAGAAATTATAGTTGGATACTTAAATAACATAGATGAATTCAAAGATGAAGCTGAAAAAATAAAGGAATATCAAAATAATTTAGAAGAAAAAATTAAAAAATGTGTGCAAAAGGTATCTATATTAAGATACAAAGCTTTTGATGATATTGGAAGTGACTTGAGTTTTTCTATAGCATTATTAGATGATAAAAATGATGGAATAATTCTTACTGGAATATATGGAAGAAATGATAGTACAGTATATGCTAAACCTATAGATAATGGTATTTCAAGATATGATTTATCTGATGAAGAAATAGAAGTTTTAGAAGATGCTTTAAATAAGGCATATAAATAAAGCGTATAAATATAAATAAATATAAATAGCTCCTAAGAAACTTTTTTCTTAGGAGCTATTTATATTTTGCTTTAAGATTTTCTACTGTATTAGCTAATGCAATGTTAAAGTTTGGAGCTTTTTTACTACCAATAGTCTTTAATATAGAGTGATAAATACCTCTAGAAATAACGTCTGCTAAATGCATAACGGTATATAATCTCGTATTTTGGAGGACCATGAATTCTAATGTTCCAGAAATATTGACAATTCCTGTTATACTTAAGTTACCAACTTTAGGCAACTGTTTGTTCATAGCAGCACCTGGTGAAAGAGGTTTATCCTCAACAATAATGTTACCTATATTTTGTAGATTGCCAAGACAAGCATCAATAGCTATTATATAAGGGCTATTATATTTAGAGTTAATTTCTTCGATTACCGAGCAAAGATTTTTAGCGTGGACAGGATTCTCTAAAGTTCCATATAAACTAAAGTTATTACTAATTAGATTTTTCAATTTATAACCTATCAGAGGTCCCAAACTATCTCCTGTGGATCTATCAGTACCTATACATAAGAAAATAACCTGTCGATTATCTTTTAAACTCTTTGAAATCTTACAAGATAATATATCTCTCAATTTGTAAACTGAATCTATTTCTACAGAATTTAGTGTATACTTACTCACGATGAAAAAACCTCCTTTGTAAAAATTATTTACCAAAGTGAGGTTTTTTATTCAGAATATTGTCAATAATTTATATAAACGTTTTATATATATTTGATAAACTGAATTAGTCCAAATATAATAAATCCTATACCTAAAACATATATAGAAATATTCATTAACTTAGATACATTTTTGGAATGATCATTTCTAAGCATTTTAAAACCTTTTAAAGCAAGCAAATTTAAAGAAAAAAACCAAGTTATCATACCGAATAATATAGATAATATAAATATATAGTAATAGAATTTACCAACGTATTGCCATGCTCTAATAGCAGTTCCACTTAGTCCTAACCATAAGGTTAAAGTCATAGGATTGGTAAGTGTTATCATATATCCTGACAAAAAAGAAATTTTTTTATTATTATTTGAAATGTCTTGTAATTTATTGCCATTATTTTTATATGATTTACGAGTAATGATTAGTAAAATTATTCCAGAGAATAACCAAAATAAAGCCTCTGTTTTCTTTTGTCTTTGCAGAATATTTAGTATACCATAATTGATTAAAATTAAATAAGTCATATCTGCACTTATTGCACCTATGGATACCATAAAACCTTCTTTAAAGCCACTTGAAATAGTTCTATTAACAGATTCTATAGCTGAAGGACCTAAAGGTATAGAAATTACGAGACCAGTTAAGTAACCTGAAATTAAAGATTTTAAAATATTAAATAAATTCATAAACTTAAATGCTCCTTAAAATAGTTAAACAAATGTTTACATATTATTTATATTATATATTAACTTATTATATAATTGTATATATAATTTATATAATAAGAATGGAAAGTAAGTTAAATAAAAGTTTGTGAAGGAGTAGTTAATTGTATGGAGAAAGAATTTTATTTGGGAGACATAGTAGAAATGAAAAAAGTGCATCCCTGTGGAAGCAAAGAATGGGAAATAATAAGATTAGGAGCCGACATAAAAATAAAGTGCATAGGCTGCGATAGAATAGTAATGATTCCTAGAAATAAATTTGAAAAAGCGGTTAAAAAAATAGTAAAGCAAAATTTGCCGAAAGAATAACAAAAATTTGAGGAAATAAAAGATAAACAGAAATAATTGCTTGATTTTTAAACTTCAAGATGATAAAATAAGAAAAGGTGGTCCCTGCTGTGATTTAGAATTTATTATAATCACGGCCGTTAGTCCATGGGGAGGAGGTGAAATTGATGAGAAATTACGAAACAATATTTATATTACATCCATCTTTAGAAGAGGAAGCTATAAAAGCTAACATAGAAAAGTTTAAAGGTGTAATAGAAAATGGTGGAGGAGTAGTTGAAAACGTTGATGAATGGGGTAGAAGAAAGTTAGCTTATCCTATCGAAAAGATCAATGAAGGATATTACACTCTAATGAACTTTAAATCTAATCCTGAATTACCTAAAGAATTAGAAAGAATATTCAGAATTACAGATGGAGTTATAAGATTCATGGTTATCAATCCTGAAAAATAGTAGGTGGTGTAAAGATGAATAGAGTTGTTTTAGTAGGTAGGTTGACAAAAGATCCAGAGTTAAGATTTACTCCGGGAACAGGAAAAGCCGTTGCTACCTTTACTTTAGCTGTAAACAGAAGATTTAAAAGCCCAGGGCAACCAGAGGCTGATTTTATTCCTATAGTAGTTTGGGGTAAACAAGCTGAAAACACAGCAAACTACGTAGGTAAGGGAAGAATGGTAGGAATCGGTGGTTCTATACAGACTAGATCTTATGAGGCTAAAGATGGTACTAGAAGGTATGTAACAGAAATTGTTGCTGATGAGGTACAATTCTTGGAGCCAAGAAATACTAACCTAAATAGAACAGAACCATCTTATTCAGGAATAAGTGATGCAGCTCCACTAAATAATTTTGAAAACTTTAATCAGCCGGAGTATGATGATGATATTACTCCAATTGATGATGGTGATATACCATTTTAACTAATTCTTGATTTTTAACAGGTAAGGAGGGAAAAGCATGGCATTAAATAAAAAGAATACAAAAAGAAGAAGAAAAAAGGTTTGTTCATTCTGTGCAGATAAATCTTCTTCTATAGATTATAAAGATGTAAATAAGCTAAGAAAGTACGTTACTGAAAGAGGAAAGATACTTCCAAGAAGAATTTCTGGTAACTGTGCAAAACATCAAAGAGAATTAACAGTAGCAATTAAGAGAGCTAGAAACTTAGCATTATTACCATTTACAACAGACTAAGAAGAACATAAAGCAGTGTCAAAAGGCACTGCTTTTTATATTACCTATATATTGCTTAATAAAACTAAAGTTGCATAAGTAGGGAAAAATAACTAAAATATATATAGAGAGTTCACAATAGATATAGGATCATATAGGAGATGGTATTATATGAAAAATGAAGATTTTAATATTATGTCAAATATAAAGATTATAGAAAACCTAAAAGCTGAACTTCTATGCATTATAGGAGATTTTTATAAATTGTTGGCAAAAGGAAGTAATGTTGCTCAAGATGCGATTTTAGAATGTATTTCCGGGGCAATAATAGTTTTATATCTACTAGCAGAAAGGTTAGGGTATTCTCATGTAGCAGTAGATGAGGATATAAAAAGAAAGTTAAAGCTTGGAATAACAGAAGAAGATATAATAGAGAAAGAAAATAAAGACCTAAGTAGACTTTATAAACATATTAAAGATAGAATTTAATGGAGGGAAAAATGCAAAATAAAAATTATACGGCAAAAGTAATAGCTGAAATAGGTATTATGTTTGCAATAACTTTAATTATTATAATGGCAACAGCATATATACCAGTTATATCTGATTTAGGTATGTTTATTTTGCCTATTCCTATTACAATAATCTATATAAAGAATAATTATAAGATAGCACTTATCACTGTTATAATGAGTATTATAGTAACTGCATTTACATATAATCCTATATCAGGTTTAACATCAGGTATTATCTATGGTGTCGTGGGGATAAGCTTAGGATACTGTATAAAGAATAAAAAAAATAGTGGAGTTACAATAATAATTGTTGCTATAGCAGCAGTATTAGGTAATATAAGCAGATTCATAATATATGCGAAAGTTATGAGTAATAAAGGGATTAAGGAGTATTTAAATCTTATAGTTAACCAGTTTAAACAATCATTGGAAGCATCTAAAGATCTATATATACAAGTTAATGCTCCAAAAGAGGCAATTGATTATTTAGATCAATTTATAAGTTATATTAACATAGAAACTTTACTTGTAGTTATACCTATGATTTTTATTATAAGTAGCTTGATTCAATCATATGTAAGTTATTTAATTACACATAAAATTTTGAAAAGATTAAAATATGAAGTAAAGGATATAATTCCATTTAGTAGAGTTTATATACCTAATAAACTTGAGGCATTACTTATAATAATTGCCGCTGTAGGCATAATACTAAATTCTAAAGGTATAAATAAAGCATCTTATATGTTTACAATAGCTAATTTTCTTGTAACATTAACACTTACTCTTGATGGAATGGCATACTGTGCATATCTATTAAGGGAGAAAGCTAAAGCATCTAGAGGTGTTACATTTTTAATTTTAATAGTAATGTTATTTGTACCTATCTTTTCAAACTTATATTCTTTATTTGGACTTATGGATATAATATTGAATTCTAGAAAACTAGATCCAGATCCAATAAGAAAAATTAAATCGAGGGAATAGTATGAACAATAATCATTTTGCTGAAAAGAGTAAGTTATATATTTTAATTATTGGAATACTTATAGCTATTTTTTTTATATTTAAACATTATATTATAGGAAGTATATTACTAATATTTTATATAATTCTTGTAATTTATAATATTAGAGTATCAAAAATAAAAAATTACGAATGGGAAAAGATTGTAGAAGATTTTTCATCTATGATGGATATTTCTACAAGAGCTGTATTAGTAAATTCTCCTTTTGCATTAGCTATAATTGCTTTGGAAGGAAATGTGCTATGGTACAATCAAAGCTTTTTTAATATACTTGGGAAAAAGGATACTCTGGGTAAGAATATAAGGGACTTAATAGAAGAAGTAAATATTGATAAAATTTTAAATAAGGAAAATATAGAATTCAAGTATGTAAAAATTAATAACAAATATTATAACATATTTACAAATGTAAATGATAATTCAATAAATAATAAGGGTAAAGTAATACTCTTATATTTTTATGAAGTAACTAAAGAATTTGAATTAATAAAAGAAAATGAAGATAAGAAGAATTCAATAATTCTTATGGAAGTAGATAATTTAGATGATGTGCTTAAAACAACTGAAGAGGACAAAGCTTTAATTCTATCAGCAGAAATAGAAAGAACAATTAAAAACTATGCTCAGGCATTAGATGCTATGATAATTAAATATTCGTCTAGCAAATATGCAATAATTACTTACTATGAAAATATAAAGAATGAAATGGAAAAGAACTTTGACATATTAGATGAAATAAGAGAAATAAATTTTGGTAATAAATTAGCAGTTACATTAAGTGCAGGAATTGGTTGTGAAGGTAAGACACCACTGCAAAATTACGAACTTGCAACGTGGGCTAAAGAGCTTGCATTAAGTAGAGGTGGAGATCAAGTAGTAATTAAGTTAAAGGATAAATTACAATTTTATGGTGGAAAAACTAAAGAAGTTGAGAAAAGAACTAAGGTAAAAGCAAGGGTTATTGCTCACGCCCTAGTTAATCTAATAAATGAGAGTAGCAACATATATATAATGGGACATATAAATCCGGATATAGATGCTCTTGGAGCAGCTATAGGAATTTATAGTATGGTTAAGGCACTTGGAAAGGATGGCCACATTATATTAGATAATGTTAATAGTGGAATAGAAAATGCCATTGAAAGAATTAAAAAGAACAATTTATATGATAAAATGTTTATTACAGAGGAAAGATGCATAGCCACATATGATAAAAATAGTTTATTAATACTTGTAGATGTAAATAGTAGAGAATATGTTCAAAATGAAGCCATAGTAGATAAAATAGGTAGAATGGTTGTGATAGATCATCATAGAAAATCTACAAATGCTGTTGAGGGAGCACTTTTAAACTATATAGAACCTTATGCTTCTTCTACTTGTGAGCTAGTTTCAGAAATGCTTCAATACATGATAGAAAATCCTAAGAAATATATAAGTTCTATTGAAGCAGAAATGATGCTTGCAGGAATTTACGTAGATACAAAAAATTTCTATTTTAAAACAGGAGTCAGAACCTTTGAAGCTGCAGCTTACTTAAGGCAATTAGGTGCTGATATAATAGATGTAAAGAAAATGTTTGCTGGGCATCTTGAAACATATCTTAAAAAAGCTGAGATTATAAGTTTAGCTGAAGTAAATAATGATATAGCCATTGCTCTATGTCCACCAGATATTAAAGATAATGTATTAGCTGCTCAAGTAGCGGATGAATTACTAAATATTACAGGTGTTCAAGTGTCATTTGTTCTTGCTAAA
>JAYFRK010000559.1:0-3667 GCA_034925975.1 Clostridium sp. | reverse complement strand
ACCTGGTGGGATTAAAAGCACATCTATACCTTCACTAATTAAAGCAGAGGCTATACCTTTATCACTGGTAATTATAGCATTATCCGTCACTATAGCTGTAGAGCATTTAGTATAGCCTTGTTTTACTTTTATTAATTTTTTAGAACTGGTATTGACTATATTTAATAGATTTTTATCGGTATAATCTAAATAATGTATAAAATAATTAGGTAAAGTAACAGCATTTAAAATAATATCTAAAGGATAATTAGAATGTAAAGATGAATTAGATAGGAAAATGCTTAATCCTAAACCGGATAAAGACTCTATAAAAGTTTTGGGAATATCTTTATGCAGGATAATGCTTTTGTTATCAGTTATATGTAATAACATGTCAGGATGTCCGCAAACTGAATAATACAAATCTTTTGAAGGGGGACATATTAAAATCTCATAGCCAAGTTTTAGTAAGGAGTTTTTTTCTTCTTCAGATGTCCTATAATCAATAATAACTTTTTTCAATATAATCACCACTCTATTAGAAGTATTTATTAAATATATCATAGTATATATTAATAGGTCTATAACAAATATAAATTTAAATACAATTTGCATATACATTTATTTTAAACACATACTAACTCCAGGAAGGAGTGTGTAATGTGTTATTGTTAACTATCGTCTACGAAAAAGAAAAGCAAGATATTATGGCTGAATTAAATGAAATGAAAAAATACTTTGAAGCTAGAAGTATATCTCTTGGGATTTCAGAGTCAATTAATTTAGGAACACATTTTGTAAAGATATTTTGTAATGATATAGATTTTAATCCTAAACTTAAAAATAAGTTTATTTTATATATATCTAATATTTTGTATAAAATAGTTATAGATGAATTTTGTTCAGACGAAATACAGCAATTTTTAATAGATACATATTTTTTCTTAAGATATGAAGAAATGAAAGAGGTTACAAATAGAAGTATTCAAATACTAAAAAATGAAGAAAAAATAACTGATGAAGACATGGTTTATTGCCAAAATAAAAAAAATGATATAGTAAATAAGATAAAAACCTGTATTGAAGAAAATGATGAAATAAATATACAGGGTTTTATTACCTTTAGGATGAAAGAGCTGATAGGTGAATTAGAAGATATAATAAACAAAGTTGTTGAAAAGTATATGGCTGAAAAAGAATATAACGAATTTATTAAGCTGTTAAAGTACTTTGTAGATGTTCAAGAAAGCAAAATTGATTTGGTTAACATAGTTGTGCGAAAAGATGGAAGTTACCTTGTTAGAGACAAAAATGATAATGATATAATGTATGAAATGTTAAATGATTTATCTGATACAAAATATTCGGATTCTGTAAGTGTAGAGGATTTAATTATAAGTGGACTAATAACATATTGTCCTGAAAACATTATAATTCATTGTAAAGATAACTGTAAAAATAAAGAAGTTATAGATACTATAATAAAGGTTTTTGAAGATAGAGTACAATTTTGCAATGGTTGTAAAAATTGTAAGAGCAAAAATACTAATGGAATTATAAAAGTATAATATATTAAAAGTATTGACAGCGTACCAGAATAGGAATATAATCTAATAAAAAATAATATATTAAAGACTAAGAAAAGGAAGAGTAAACAGATTACTACTCTAAGAGAGGAAACCCATGGGCTGTAAGGTTTCTGTGTAAGTACTGTTGAAAACCACCTTTGAGTTGTATATTGAATTTAGTAGATATTTTCCGCAAACTGGCGTTAAAAGTACTGAGAGAGCAATGATATTTTTAAATATATTTATTTATATTATTGTTAATTTGGGTGGAACCACGACTATTACTCGTCCCATTATTGGGATGAGTTTTTATTTTTTTGTTGAATTATAATAAAATATTACAATTGATTATATTTAAAAAGGAGGAAGACTTATGATTAAAGTAACATTAAAAGATGGAAAAGTTTTAGAAGTTGAGAAGGGATTAAGTGTTGGAGAAGTAGCTTCATTAATAAGCTCTTCATTAAGAAAAAAAGCTTTAGGGGCAAAAATTAATGGAGAAAAAGCTGAATTGATGGATAAGATAAATGAGGATTGCACTTTAGACATTCTAACTTTTGAAGATGAGGACGGAAAAGCCACTTTAAGACATACAGCATCTCATATACTTGCGCAAGCTGTTAAGAGATTGTATCCTGATGTAAAATTAGCTATAGGACCTTCAATAGAAAATGGATTTTACTATGATTTTGATGCTGATTTTTCATTTACTCCAGAAATATTAGAAAAGATTGAAAAAGAGATGGAGAAGATAGTTAAGGAAAATCTTCAATTAAAGAAATTTACACTTTCTAGAGAAGAAGCAATAAAATTCATGAAGGAAAAAAATGAAGATTATAAAGTAGAATTAATACAAGATCTTCCAGAGGACGCAATTATATCTCTTTATGAGCAAGGAGAATTTGTGGACTTATGTGCAGGACCTCATGTACCTTCAACTAAAGAAGTTAAAGCATTAAAATTACTTTCAGTAGCTGGAGCTTATTGGAGAGGTAATGAAAAAAATAAAATGCTTCAAAGAATATATGGAACAGCTTTCACAAAGAAGAGCGAACTTGATGAGTATATTCATATGATGGAAGAAGCTAAAAAAAGAGATCATAGAAAACTAGGAAAAGAATTAGGGTTATTTGTAATTCCAGAAGAAGGACCAGGATTCCCACTATTCTTACCTAGAGGAGTTGAACTTAAAAATAATCTTTTAAAATATTGGAGAGAACTTCATAGAAAAGCAGGTTATGTTGAAATAGAAACTCCTATCATATTAAGTAGACACCTTTGGGAAAACTCAGGACATTGGGATCATTATAAAGACAACATGTATTCAGTTAAGATTGATGAGCAGGACTTTGCTATAAAGCCTATGAACTGTCCAGGAGGAATGCTTGCTTATAAAACAGGAATTCACTCATATAAAGAATTTCCAATGCGTTATGCAGAATTGGGAAGAGTTCATAGACATGAGCTTTCAGGAGCATTACATGGTTTAATGAGAGTTAGAGCCTTCACACAAGATGATGCACATATATTTATGCTTCCAGAACAAATAAAGGATGAAATAAAAGGTGTTGCAAAATTAATCGACCAGGTTTATAAGGCTTTTGGATTTAAATATCATGTTGAATTGTCTACAAGACCAGAAGATTCAATGGGTACTGATGAAGAGTGGAAGATTGCCGAAGATGGATTAAGAGAGGCTCTAGAAGAATTAGGACTTAAATATATAATAAATGAAGGAGATGGAGCATTCTATGGTCCTAAGATAGATTTCCACTTAGAGGACTGCATAGGAAGAACATGGCAATGTGGAACTATTCAATTAGACATGCAAATGCCACAAAGATTTGATTTGACTTATATAGGAAATGATGGAGAAAAGCATAGACCTGTAATGATTCACAGAGTTGCCTTCGGAAGTATAGAAAGATTTATAGGTATTTTAATCGAGCATTATGCAGGTAGATTCCCAGTATGGTTAGCTCCAGTTCAAGTTAAAGTGCTTCCAATATCAGATAAATACATGGAATATGCAGCTAAAGTTAAAGACATATTATTTGAAAAAGGACTTAGAGTAGAAATTGATGGCAGAGCAGAAAAAATAGGATATAAAATTAGAGAAG
>JAYFRK010000490.1:0-2096 GCA_034925975.1 Clostridium sp. | reverse complement strand
TGAAGTTCACTTCTAGTTCTGGCAAGTACAATAACTCATTTGTTTACAATTAAAGCCCTATCCCATATTTCATCTATACTATCTATAATATGGGTACTTATTATTACACTGCACCCTTCTTCTTTAAGCTCTAAAAACACTTTTTTTAACTCTTTTATAGCTTTAGGATCTAACCCTATCATTGGTTCATCAAATAAAATTACTTTAGGGCTAGTAATAAGTCCACAGCATATACTCACCTTTTGCTGCATACCTTATGATAATTCTTTTCCTAGCTTATCTCTCTTATCCGATAAATCAAATCTTTCTAAAAGTATTTCAGCTTTTTCTTTATAGTCATTTACACTGTAGGCATGTGCAATATACTCAAGATGCTCGTATACTGTAAGCATATCATATAAAGCTGGTGTTTCTGGTATATAGCTGAATATTTTTTTTGCTTTAATACTCTTATTTCTATATCCACAAACTTCAATATCACCCTTATATCTTAATAACCCTGTTATACATTTTATAGTTGTGCTTTTTCCTGCTCCATTCGGTCCTAAAAGTACAGCAATTTCACCATCATTTACATCAAAACTCATATTATCTACTGCTAAAACATTATCATATTCCTTAGTTAAATTTCTGATACTTAGCATCTTATCCCCTCCTGAAATTAATATAGCCACTTTTTAATTATATATATTTATAAGAATCTTAGCGCATACTTTATAAATACTTTATAAATACTTTATAAATATTTTTACAAACCAGTGGCTTAAGCTACATTATTATATCATAATGATACATATTATTCCACGAATACGAATATCTGCTATAATAAATTAGAGGTGATAAGTTGTGACAAAACGTATTAAAAGTCGAAAAAGCAAAACTGGTTCTGCTCCTGGTACTCTTTTGCACGTGGGGGAACGTCTTAGTAAAGATGTAAAAATTACTCTTATAAAATATAATAAAGATAGTTTTAATAAAATCATATATGATGATATAGAAGAATGCCTTGCCGTAAGTAATGGAAATACTGTTAACTGGATAAATATTGATGGATTACACGATATAGATGTAATTGAGAAGATAGGAAAAAGTTTTAATCTTCATCCACTGATTTTAGAAGATATTTTAAATACAACGCAGCATCCTAAAATAGATATTGATGATAACTATATATATGTAGTTATTAAAATGCTCTATTACGATAAAAATATAAAAGAGATTAAGTCTGAACAGATAAGTCTTGTAATTTTGGAAAACTATATTTTGTCTTTTCAAGAATTCGAAGGAGATGTTTTTAATGATCTTAGAAGAAGACTTGAGCAAAACAAATCCAATATAAGATCTAAAGGAACAGATTATCTGGCTTATTCTTTGATAGATTGTACAGTTGATAGTTACTTTGATATCATAGAAAGCATTGGTAATTCAATAGATATAATTGAAGATGTTCTCATGACTAATCCTAGTAATGAGATACTTAATGACATTTATAAATTGAAAAGAGAGATGATATTCTTAAGGAATTCTGTTTGGCCTCTTAGAGAAGTACTAGGAAAATTAGTTAAATCTGAATACGAATTAATACAAGATAAAACTATAATGTATTTAAGAGATGTATATGATCATACTATTCAAATTATGGATATAATAGAAACCTATAGAGACATTTTGTCTGGTATGTTAGATACATATTTATCTAGTATAAGCAATAAGACAAATGAAGTAATGAAAATACTCACAGTATTTTCAACTATTTTTATTCCCCTCTCATTTTTTACAGGTATATATGGAATGAATTTTGAACATATGCCTGAACTTGGACTTAAATATGGATATTTAATTTTTTGGGGAATTACTATTACCTGTATACTGCTTATGATTAATTATTTTAGAAGAAAAAAGTGGTTTTAGTATAGGAAAGCGGCCATTACAAAATAGAAGATTTTGTAATGGCCGCTTTCACAGAGTTACATGCAATTTTAGAATGAAGGAATTATTGCTCCTTTATATTGTTCTTCTATAAATTTCTTAATTTCTGGTGAATTAATAGCTTCATTTAAAGCTTTAATATATTCTTTATCTTTATTTTCTTCTTT
>JAYFRK010000618.1:0-4046 GCA_034925975.1 Clostridium sp. | reverse complement strand
TATAGTAATCCATTCTCTTATCTAGCTTTCTTAGCTCTATGTAGTTTATTGGAAATCCTTTCAACTCTGCTTGTATTCCTGTCCATCCATAAAAAATCCATTCAAAATCTATATTTTTCTTAGTTACAGTAAAGAAATCATCTGAACCTGCATCAACGGTCTTTAGTTTTGAAAAATCAGCTCCTGCTCCTTGCATCAAAGCTTTTAAAATTGCCTGCTCAGATGGCGAACCCCATCCTCCATAAACCTTTCCTTCAAAATCTTTAGGTGATACTATATTTTTCTCCTTTGGTGATGCAAAGCCTGATGTATTATGTTGGATTATAGCCGCTATTGCTTTAATTGGAAGAGGGTTTTGTGCTGTTTTTGCATAAGTTACTTCCTCTTGATAACTTATTCCAAATTGTCCCTTTTTAGCTGCAATTAGGTCTGCTGCTCCCCCTTCTGAAGGTTGTATTATTTCAACGTCTAATCCTTCTTCTTTAAAAAAGCCCTTATCTCTAGCCACATATAAGCCCGTGTGGTTAGTATTAGGAACCCAATCTAATATAACTGTAACCTTTTGCAATTCTTTAGATTTACTTGTATCTTTATTTTCCTGATTTTTACTTCCACATCCAGAAAATAATGCTAGTGAAAATATTGCCATTGTTGCTATTGCAATAATCTTTTTCTTCATCTTTATACCTCCAAATTTACTTAATCTCTTTAGACTTTTTATTCCATGGTGTTAATAGATATTGTATAAAATATAAAATACCAAATAAAATCATACTTAAAGCTATTATTATCATTGTAACTGCAAAGACTTTATCTATAGCAAAAGATTTTTTTACTCTCATCATATAAAATCCAAGCCCTGCATCTCCCCCAACCCATTCTCCAATTATTGCTCCCATAATACTATATGTGGCAGCAATTCTAAGCCCTGAGAAAAAGTTAACTATTGTTGCTGGGAATTTTACTACTTTAAAAATCTGCATTTTGCTTGCTCCCATTGACTTTAAAAGATTTATCATATCTTTATCTACAGAATCAAGTCCATCCATAAGACTTATAACTATAGGGAAAAAGCATACTAAAACCACCACAATTATTTTTGGAGTAATTCCAAATCCAAACCACATTCCAAATAGTGGTGCTAATACTATAGTAGGAATTGTTTGAGATACTATAAGTACAGGATAAATACTTCTTCTTACAACTTTAATGTTATCCATTAGTATTGCTAATATTATAGATATTAGTATTGACACTATAAAACCTAACAGTGCTTCTTTTAATGTTGTGTAAATGTGTCCTTTTATAGAAGGAAGTATTTTAAATAAAGCAGAAATGACATCTGTAGGTGATGGACGTACATATCTTTCAACAATTCCACCATCAATAATAAACTGCCATATCAAAAGTAATATTACTTGAAATAATATTGGTATTAAATTATTTTTTATATTTATAAACTTTTTCATTCATTGTCACGCCTTCAGGTTTATAATCTATTTTCACTATGGAAATAACTCTAGCTGCTCCTTCTCTAACACATATATCCTGAGCTTTTTTTACTATTTCTAAAAGAGTATCTAACTCACCCTCCATAGTAGTTTCCATAGGCCCAACTTCATATTTTACTCCACAGGATTCTATATATTCTATAACCTTATCAACCACAGGATATATATCCTTCTCCTCTACTACTGGTAATACTTGAAGACTTACATTAACATTTGCCATTACACTTTCCTCCTTCATTTTATAAATAAGAAAATTTACTTCAAGATTAGTCTATATTTACTTTGGTAAATATTTTAAATCTTTGCAAAACAAAAATCCCTTTTATCCTGAAAAGATAAAGGGATTGTATAAATTAAACATATACAAGAGTGTTACTTACAACTATATAATACTCTCCCTACGCCGGCATTATCCGTTCAGGTTCCAAGGGTCGAAACTATCTTGCTTCCTCTCAGCCAAGTTATTGGCTCCCCCGTCTTGTAACTATTTTTTAACTTAACTATATATTACATAATAAATATATTAATGTCAATTAATATAAAAAAGTCTTTAAAACTAGGCCAATTCGTTACCTTGCTTCATAAAAATCGCCCCTTAATTTTAATATGAAAATCTAATTATTATTAAGTAACACAATGGAAATATTTTTTTCAATAGTTTTTTCGATTTCCTCAATAGAATAGTCTCTTATTTCAGATAAGCCATTTAAAACCTCTCTTATTAATAACGGCCTTCCTCGTCTACCGCTAAGCCATTCTTCTCCTCCAGGGTTATCAGTTTCTGTTAGCAATTTTTCTATAGGTATAGCCTTTGCCACACTTTTTATTTGTTCTGAATATATAACTTGTGAACTTACAGTAAAAAAATATCCTCTATCTATAAGTTTATATAGTATATCAAATGGTCCAGAATACCAGTGAATAATGGCTTTATCTATTTTAAACTTATATAAGCTTTCCAGTATTTCTTTTTCTGCTCCCTTAGTATGAATATTTATAAATTTATCTTCTTTTTTAGCTCTATGAAGAAAAAATTCAAATACCTTTATCTGTGCTTCTTTATTTTTTAAACTATTATCCGTCCAATAAAAATCTAATCCAATTTCCCCAATTATCTTGGAATTATATATGTGCTCTTCTAAAATATCTAATTTATTATAATAATCTAATGCTTTCCAAGGATGAATTCCAAAAGAAGGAATTATAAATTTGCTTTTGCAGCTGATTTCTAGATTCTTAAAATAAGATTCTATATCCATAGAATTCGATAGAGTAAGTATCCTATTTCTATTTATTTCTTCTATCACTCCATCTATTTGATTTTCTTTATATTGATCTAAGTGAGTATGTGCATCAACTAACATAGTATCATCTCTCTTTACTTATTTGAAACTCCTCTTCATTTCTTCACAGGGGTAAGCTATTCACTCAAAATTAAACTTCGGGTTCACTGCTTAACTTTAACTATATTATACATTATATAATTATATAATTATATAATTAACTTAAATAGTATGAACTTTGTTTAAAAATAATACCGCTTTTATATACACACCTTCGATAATAGAATATACTTTATATTGGAGGTTTTAAAATGAAAATTATATTTATTGGAGATAGCCTAACCTATGGATATAGAGTAGATGAAGAAAAACGTTGGCCAAATACCATAGGTGAAAAATTTCAAATAGAAATACTTAATAGAGGAGAATTAGGGGATTCCACTGCTGGAATGCTTCTGAGATTTTATGAAGAAGCAATTAAAAAAAGTCCTGACATTATTATTATAATGGGAGGTACAAATGACTTTTTAATGAATTGCTCTGTAGAAAATGTCCAAAAAAATATTTATGCAATGATAAAAGAGGCAGGACAATACCATATAAAAGTAATACTAGGTATACAACCTCCTATTATTCCGTATATGGCTGAAAAATTTTGGGTTCCCAATGTTAATTATACTGAAATTAATGAAAAAATAAGTCAATATAGCGAATGGGTAAAGGATTTTGGAGCCATGCATAATCTATTATATATAGACTTTTTTAATAAGTTCAATGAACTACTTAAAAATAAACCACCTGAAGAATACTATATAGATGGTTTACATCTAAATTCTAAAGGACATGAAGTTATGGCATGGGCTGCTTCCAATGTATTAGATATACTTAAAACCAAATAAATTCCAATAAGTGTTTTAAAATTAATTATAAACGTATTTTTATTCTTTTAATTCTATGATATGATTATTATATAATTTATATTGCTAAAACTGATTAATAGTGGCTTATTTACTATATGTAAGGAGAACCAACAACCATGAGAAAAATGAGTGTTTCACAAATCACTGGTAATGAAATATTAGCAAAAACAATATATGATCCTTCTGGAAGAGTATTATTAGCAGAAGGTGCTCCCTTAAAATCTGGGTATAAAATGAGATTAAGTCAAATGGGCATAATCTCACTTTACATAAACGATGAATTTTCAAAAGATGTTGAATTTGAAGAATACATATCAGAAGAAATAATAGAA
>JAYFRK010000533.1:0-6235 GCA_034925975.1 Clostridium sp. | reverse complement strand
CAGGTAAAAGTCAAGCTATTAGGAGTTTAGAAGACTTAGGATATTTTTGCGTGGATAATTTACCTCCAACCTTAATGGGAAAGTTTGCGGAAGCTTGTTATCAGACTGATGGTAAAATTGATAAGATAGCATTAGTTATAGATATAAGAGGTGGAGAGTTTTTCGACGATTTATTTGAAAACTTAAAATATTTAAAAGAACAAAATTATAAATATGAAATATTATTTTTAGATGCTAATGATAATGTATTAGTAAAAAGATATAAAGAGTCTAGAAGAAAGCACCCTCTTGCACCAGAGGGAAGAATTCTTCAAGGAATAGAATTAGAGAGAAATAGATTAAATGAAGTAAAGTATAGAGCTACAAATATAATTGACACTTCAGAAATGACTCCTATGCAGTTAAGAGAAAAGATATCACAAATCTATGGAGATGATTCTCAAATGGAGAATAGGCTTATGATTAATGTGCTGTCTTTTGGATTTAAATATGGGATACCAGTAGACGCAGATTTAGTTTTTGATGTAAGGTTTTTGCCTAATCCTTATTATATACCTGAACTTAAAGAGTTTTCAGGAAATGATAAATCCATAAAAGATTATGTATTAAACTTTAAAGAAACTAATGAGTTTATAAATAAATTAGAAGATATGTTGGAATTTTTAATTCCTAACTATGTTAAAGAAGGAAAGAGACAACTTATTGTAGCTATAGGATGTACAGGTGGAAGACACCGTTCAGTAACTATTGCAAATACAATATATGAAAAGTTAAAAGAAAAAGGACACAAAATAAGTAAGGAGCATAGGGATATAAACAAAGATGTAAAAGGTAAGGTAAAATCATGAAAGCAGCACAGTGGTTAAAGCCTGGCATAAGAGTTAAAAGATGGATTTCACTAGGAGCTATGGGAATCCTATTTATAGTTTTTGCTGCTGTGGAGTTTTTTAACAGAGTGAATATTACTATAAACTATAAGTTATTTTATGGCTTTCTAATTTTAGCAGGAATTATGATTTTATATATATCAATTACTCAAGGAATACGTTCAATTATTGCTTTGATTAATAAAGGATATTTGAGTGTATCAATAGATTCTACAAAACTAGAAAACCTTATATATGAAAAAAGACTCCTAGTAAAAGGGCCAAAGATTGTGGCTATAGGCGGTGGAACAGGACTTTCAACCATGTTAAGAGGACTAAAATATTACACTTCTAACATAACAGCTATAGTAACAGTAGGTGATGATGGTGGCGGTTCCGGGGCTTTAAGGGAAGAACTTGGGATATTACCTCCAGGTGACATTAGAAACTGTATATTGGCCTTGGCAGATACTGAACCTCTAATGGAAGAATTACTTCAATACAGATTTAAAGAAGGAAATTTAAAAAATCAAAGTTTCGGGAACTTATTTCTAGCTGCTATGGATGGTCTATCTAATAATTTTGAAGAAGCAGTTAAAAAGATGAGTTCAGTTTTAGCAGTAACCGGGAGGGTATTACCAGTTACTCTAGAGGATATGATGCTTAAAGCAAAATTAAAAAATGGAAAGGTAGTCCAAGGAGAGTCTAATATACCAACAGAAGCTATAAGGCAGAAAAGTAAAATAGATAGAATTTTTATTGAGCCAGAAGGTGCTAGAGCACTGGATGAAGCAGTTGAGGCTATAAAAGATGCAGATGCAATAATTTTAGGTCCAGGAAGTTTATACACAAGTGTTATTCCAAATCTTCTAGTTAAAGATATTAGTAAGGCTTTAAAAGATAGTAAAGCTTTAAAAATATATATTTCTAATATAATGACACAAGAGGGAGAAACTGATGATTACGATGCTGCTGACCATATAAGAGCTATTTTCAAACATGGTGGAAATGGGATTATAGATTATGTGGCTACAAATACACAGGAAATAAATAATGTAATAAAAGAGAAGTATCTAGAAAAAAATGCAAAGCCAGTTAAAATAAATGAAAAAGATATTATGGACATGAATGTGAAAGTTATTGAGGGAGATTTTATTACAATTAAAAATGGTTTTGTAAGACATGATCCAGATAAACTAGCCAAGTTTATTATGGAAATAATAATGGATAAGAAACTTTTATATGATAGAAAGAAAATAATAGAATATTTTTATTTATCACAAAGGCTAAAAGAAAATAAAAAGAGTAAGGAGTAGAAGGAAAATGTCATTTTCTTCAAAGGTAAAAAATGAAGTATGCAGGCAGGCGGAATTAACTAGAGAAGAGGCTATTGCTGAGCTATCAGGAATAATGAAAGTAAGTGGTACATTAGGATTTAGTGGAGATATGAAGATGAATTTTAGAATTTCTACAGAAAATCCTGCTATTGCTAGACTTACATTTAAGCTACTAAAGGAACATTTTAATATTCATACAAAGATTTTTGTAAAAAAAAGTAATTCACTTAAAAAGAATAATATATATTCTGTTATGGTAGATAATGAAATGGGTGTAAAAGAACTATTGAAAGAAGTTGGTGTACTTAAAGAAGATGATGGAATGATTTTATTAGATTATAGCATTCCAAAGAGAATAATACCATCAGATGATTGCAAAAGAGTGTTTATAAGAGGGGTTTTCTTAGGGGGAGGAAGTATAAGTAATCCAGAGAAGACATACCATCTTGAATTCGTTACTCATCATGATGAATATGCTGGAGAATTAAGCAAACTTATAAATAGCTATGGATTAAATTCCAAAGTTATTCAAAGAAAAGGAAGTTACGTTATTTACTTAAAAGAAGGAGAACAAATAGTAGACTTACTTAATATAATAGGAGCTCACGAATCCCTTTTAGAACTTGAGAATGTTAGAATAATGAAAGAAATGAGAAATAATGTAAATAGGTTAGTTAATTGTGAGACAGCAAATCTAAGTAAAACAGTTAATGCAGCGGTAAGACAAATAGAAAGCATAAAATTGATAGAAGATGAAATAGGCTTAAAGAGACTTCCTAAAAATTTAAGAGAAGTTGCAGAATTAAGATTAGTATATCCTAATGAGTCATTAAAGGAACTTGGGCAAATGTTAGATCCTCCCGTTGGAAAGTCTGGTATCAACCATAGATTAAGGAGAATAGAAAAAATAGCAGAAGAATTAAGAAAAGAAGGAAAGTAGGTACAACATATGTCAAAACATGAAGAGATAATAAAATATATATCATCACTAGAGGTTGGAACTAAAATTTCTGTAAGAAGTATAGCAAGTGAATTAGGAGTAAGTGACGGGACTGCATATAGAGCTATAAAAGACGCGGAAACTTTAGGTATTGTATCTACTATCCCTAGAGTAGGTACTGTTAGAATAGAGAAGGTAGAAAAGAAAAGTATTGAGTCCCTTAGTTACGCAGAGGTTGTAAATATTGTGGATGGAACACTATTAGGCGGAAAGGATGGAATACATAAAAGATTAAATAAATTCATTATTGGTGCTATGCAGCTTAATGAAGGAAAAAAATACATACTACCTGGGTGTTTAATTATAGTAGGAAATAGGGAAGATATGCAAGAAATTGCGCTAGAAAATGAATGTGCTGTCCTTATAACTGGAGGTTTTTCTTGTAGTGATAGAATTAGGAAGCTAGCAGATAGTAAACGATTACCTATAATTTCTTCTAGTTATGACAGTTTTACAGTGGCAACTATGATAAATAAGGCTATATCTGAGAATCTTATAAAAAAAGATATTGTATTAGTAGAAGATATAATGAGAACCGAACCAGAATACTTAAAAGCTACGGATACTGTTCGTTCTTTTAAAAAGTTAATTGAAAAAACTAAGCACGAGAGATATCCTGTAGTAGATGAAGATATGAATGTTGTTGGAATTGTAACTATGAAAGATTTACCTAGTGATGGTAATAATGATGAAATTTTAATAAGTAAGATAATGATAAAAGAACCAATAACGGTTAGAAGAAAAACTACAATTGCATATTCTGCTCATGTAATGGGATGGGAAGGCATAGAAATATGTCCCGTAGTAGAGGGGAGAAAACTAATAGGAATTGTAGGAAGAGAGGATATAATTAAGGCACTACAGTATATAACTAGGCAACCTCAAGTGGGAGAAACTATAGAAGATTTAATACTTAAAAATTTCGAATATAAAGTAGAAGATGATATAATGAGATTTTCTGGAAAAATAATACCGGAGATGCTTGACCAGTTAGGTACAGCTTCATGGAGTTCTTTAAATATGTTACTTTCCACAGCAGGAATACTAACTTTAAGGTATAGAAATAATATAAATATATCTGTAGATAGTATAATAACTTATTTTATGAAGCCGGTACAAATGGATAGTATAATAGAAATATGTACACAAGTTATAGATATAGGAAGAAGCTTCTGTAAGGTGGAAGTAAATATGTATAAAAAGAAAGATTTAATTGCGAAAGCAATGCTTTCAGCTAAAATATTAAGATAAAATAATGAACTCAACAATCTTTAAAACAACCTTAACCTACTAAAGTATATAGATATTATAAAGGAGATGATTAATTTATGTTTACACATGTTGTATTTTTTAAGTTAAAAGAGCCTACAATAGATAATCTGGAGAAAGCTAGGAGATTACTAGTTGATATGGAAGGCAAAATAGAACAGCTAAAGGGATTAGAAGTTGGAGTAGATGTGGTTCGTTCTGAAAGATCATATGATATAGCACTTATTACTAGATTTGATTCTCAAAAGGATATGGATGATTATCAAGTACATCCATATCATGTAAATGAAGTTTTAAAAAATTTAAAACCTATGTTACAAAGTTCAGCAGCAGTTGATTATGAAATATAAAAAATACTATTGAGTAACCATATAATAAGAGCATTAATCCTTACATAGGAATTAATGCTCTTTTATTAATACTCTTTATATAAAATATTATCAATATAGTATTTATCATTAATTTTAATAATAATCATTTCTTGTTCATATTCACCCATTTTATCTTTGATCTTAACTTTTATACTAAACTTATTGTAATTAGTATCTAAGTTTGAAATAGGTGAAAAGTTTAATATTTTATATGGAACTGATTTTACTTTATAAAAGTAATTATCTAATTTTTTTATATAATCAGTAGAAAGTATATCCAACAAGGCTTTTTCGTTAGATTTATTATACTGAAGCTCTAATGATTTAGATGCTAAACTCTCAATTTGTGATATAAAATTAGGATCCTTAACAGGGTCTTTGTCTTCAACTTGTTTTTTTTGGAGTTTTTTAGCTACCTCTTCATATTGCATTACAATATCATTTGATGAGCTTTCGTATTTCCCACAGGCTGTTATAAAAGTAGTACTAAATGTCAACATAATAAGTGCAATAATTTTCTTTAGCATAAAACATTTCTCCATTACCAATATCTATTTTAAATTAAATTTTACTTTATTCCCATAGCATCTAAAATTATATTAACAGATTTAGGATGTTCATTTAATATATAGTTTTGTATGGGAATAAAATTATCTTTTTCAGTAGGTGTTAATGCTAAGTACCTGATATATATAAGTATAGCATTTGGAACATGAGCTTTATCTGCCATATATGCATCTAGCTCAGATTTTAAATATAAAATGAAGTTCTTTTCATTTTCAGATATAGCTAACTTCAATTGTTTGTCCATCTCAGAACTTAAATTTTCCAAGGTATCCTTATCATTAAATGTACCAGAGGTAGTGAATTTAAGTACATACACTTTTTTTAAAAGTGAATTTGAAGAAGATAAAATACCTTTATTAACATATAAAGTATAGTTGCTTCCAGAAGAATAGGGTCTAACAGGCGTTACCTTAAGTATGGTATTATCATTTTCTAGGGATATATTTACATCTATTAAATTTCCATTACTATCATACACGCTTATAAGACTATTATCAATAGATTTATGATTAAGTTTGAAATTAAAGGTTATTTTAAACTCTTTATTAGTAGGAACGGAATTGTTAAGATTTAGGTAACTTATTCCGTCTTTATCATCTGAGTATATGGTGTTATATTTTCTAGGATTCAAATCACTATCCCATTTATAATCATAAAATGTTTGAGGTCTAATTAAAATAGGAGTATCAGTTGAAGATAAATTTTTTATAGGTGTACCATCTTGCCAGTTTCCCATAAATAATTGTTCTTTACTGCCATCTCCTAAGGATACATTTCTACCTTTAAGACTTCCATTAAAAGAGTAGTCAGCTAAACCATCAATTA
>JAYFRK010000055.1:0-18752 GCA_034925975.1 Clostridium sp. | reverse complement strand
ATATATACTTTTAGGAACTCTAATTTTGGTTATTACAATATTATGTTTTTCATGTTCAATGTCAAAAAAAACTAATGTGAAAAAAATATCGGATTCTTCTGAGGCAGTGGAAGAGCACTTTATAATTGTACCAGATCTTAAGGGAAAAACTTTAGAAGAAGCAAAGGCACTTTTAAGCAAAAGAGGACTAGAAGTTGAAAAGTCTGGGGAAGAATATAGTGCATTTATTCCAAAAGATAAGATTAGTTCTCAATCACCGCTAACTAATGATACAGCAATAAAAGGTACAAAGATAACTGTGAAAATAAGTAAAGGTCCACAAGCCAAGAAAAAGTAGGATAAATAAGACTTTTTATATAATTAAGAATAAAGTTTTCAGTATAGTTTGTCTATGTAAAACTAATAATACTAAAGAGAGAATATATAATATCTTTGACTTAATGTTAGGGGTGATATTATGAATGAAAATTTAAGAAAAATAAGAATAGAAAATGGAGAGACAGAAGATGGCATAGCAGAACTTTTAAATATATCTACTTCTGAGTATATTGACAAAGAAAAGGGTGTAATCTCCATGACTAATGGTGAAAAAAAAGTTCTTTCTGAATATTATGGCATTGATATAAATAAATTGAATTACTAAATAAGTTAAAACTCGTATAGCGAAAAAGTCGTTATACGAGTTTTTAAATTTATAATTTTTAATAATAATGGATTTTTACATTTGTATCATATCATTAATAATTATATAAATTTAGGAAAAACTAAATTAGTAGGTTATCATAGGAGTGATGATATGAATATTAAAAAGATAAAAAGAAGCTTAACACTTTTAGCTGCATCTATTTTTTTATGCACTTTAGTTTCTTGTGAGCTTAAGATGAAAAATGAGCCTGTAAATAAAGATGATGCTGTATTTACAATGGCAGAATTGCAGGGAAATAAGTGGGGAGCAGAGGCAGCGAAAAAAGATAATAATTTAACTGAAGAAAGCATGCTTAAATATGCATTACAAGATGAATATACTTTAAGATCAAGATATGAATTTATTATCAAAAAATTCGAAGATAAAAAGCATTTTTCAGATATGGTTAGAGATGAAAATATTAATATATCAATTTTAATGTCTATGTTAACAAAATATAGTATACCTATTCCCGCAGACATGGCAGAGGATTATATAATTACTTTTCCTAAGAACATTAGTGATTCATATGCTCTTTCTATTAAAACGGAAAATGAAAATATAGAGATGTATGAAAGATTTTTAGATAATAGTAACTTAAAAGAAGAGACAAAGGCTTTATTTAAAAGTTTAATAAATTGTTCTAGAGAACATTTAGAAATTTTAAAGAAGGGAGGAGAATAATGATTACTAGATTATTTATCATTGCATTAACTCCTGGATTAGTGTTAGCACTTTCAGCATACCTAACAGATAGGTATGATAGAGAGCCTGTTGGATTGCTTTTTAAAGTATTTATATTAGGAGCACTTTCAGTAATTCCAACTGCAATTGTGGAAAGTATACTTACATCATGGAATAGATTTGGAGGGCTATTAGGAGCAGCTTTTAATGCTTTTATAGTAGCTGGACTAACAGAAGAATTTTTTAAAAGAGAAGTTGTATTAAGGTCTGCATTTAAAAGTCATGAATTTAACGAAAAGCTAGACGGAATAATATATGCAGCTTTTTCGGCTTTAGGATTTGCCACAGTTGAAAATGTAATATACGTGGTTTTTAGATTTACTGCAAATCCATATGTAGGACTATATAGAGGAATATTTTCCGTGCCAGGACATTTATTATTTGCTGTAACCATGGGATATTATCTTTCCTTAGCAAAATTTGCTCATAAGGATAGTACTTATAAATATTATCTTAAAAGATCATGGATGGTTCCAGCATTATTACATGGGACTTTTGATTTTATATTAATGGCTAACGTTCATATATTATTAAGTCTTTTCATACCTTTTATTGTTTACCTTTGGGTAATAAATTTAAGAAAGCTTAATAAATACTATAGGGAATCAAGAAGCATTTATAGATCAATAAATAAAAAATAAGTTTGAAATACAAGGTGTCATTTTAAGATATCCTTGTATTTTTGTTTATAAGGCTGTTTATTACATATGTAAAAGTATATACAAAACTAATGTTAGTTAGATATAATAAGAAAATAGAGGAATAAAAATCAAATTTAGGAAGGAAGAAAGTATATGACTCATGGAAAAAGCATAAATATTATTTTTCTAATTTTTATTGCGTTTATTGTAATTAATCTTATTATATCTATAAATCAAAAAAAGAAATTAGGTAAAATGCTAATAGAAGTTGGAGAAAATAAAGGAAATAATAGATTTATTCTAATGGGAGTACTGACTGTAATAGTTATATATATGATAAGTATTACAGTTAAAGATTATAGATTAGCTATAGATAAGGTTGCAGATGGAAATAGAGGAATAGTTATTTTTAATTTAATTTCGGAAATTATTTTTTGGGCATCTTTTTATTTTGCATTAATATACTCACAAGTTAGTAAAAGGTACATAGCAGAAGGAGGAATTTCACTAGGAACTAGAGCTTACAAATGGAATCAAGTAAAAGAATATGGTTGGAAAGATAGTAATTTAATGCTTATAGTAGAAGAAAGACAATTATCTAAAAAGAATAAAAGAGAAATGGTTTTGGCTATTTCTCCAGAAAAGATAGTAGAAGTAGAAGGAGTTCTCCATAAGAAGCTGGGGAAAAGGGAAAGACGTTAAAAAATACTTCAGAAACAGTTCTAAAAATTTATTTAAATTTATAGAATTATATTGTTAAGTACTTCTAAGGGAGAGAATTCTTCTAAATGGCAGTTAATAGAGCTATTATTCCGTTATATGTAAATGAAAACCTATTGAACAACCTATTTACTGTAGTGGTACAGGAATTTGTGCAAATTAAAACTGTAAGCAATAAACATCAACAGGTAATTAAAATTTCTACACCATTATCTAATGTTTTGCAAGGAAGATTTATTCAAGGAACATTTACTCTTGAACTGTTAGATGAATATGTAAATCAGAGAACAGAAGAGAAAATTTCAAAAACAATAGTAGTATTACTGGAGACTAGAGGCATTTTAGAGGCACAGAATCTATTAAAAAAAATATCTTCTAACCAAGATATCAATAGTATAGAAGAAGATGATTATATAGAGTTTAAATGCAGATTAAATAAGAATCCTCAAATTGAACAGATGGAGGATATTATTAGATACATGGAAATGAAAAATACATTTTCACCTAGTGCTAAAGAAAACAATCCAGAGGTATTATCTCTTCTTAAGAGTCATTTTGAAGACTGGAAAAAATCAAGGTGTTTAAAGTTTATCACAGATGGATTACTTCAGTCTAATACAAGGGCTGTTGTTCCATTGCAGTTAAAGTATATGCAGGATAATATAGATCACTTATACAATAATAATGTAACTATAATGGGGAAGGTTGTTAAAGTCAAGAATGGAAATAATAATGAAAACATAGATTTATCTAGTGGAACATATTATGATTTTTTAGATGAAGATCATTTTAGAGGATTTAGAGATAAGTTTTTAAAGGGAGCACCTATTGAGGAAAGAGCTTATAAAAATGATTTTCAGCAGGAAGATAATGCTTTTATAGAAGTATTGCCAATTGCAATGTATATATGATATTAAAAGGGGCTATAGCTGGAAATCTTATAGAGTTTTCTCAAGAGGTGGCCTCTTTTTTTTATTTGTCTAAAATATGCTAATATATATTTACTACTGTTCCAACTGGGACAGTATTGTATAATTCTTTTGCCTGATGAAAATACATTTTTATAGATTTATTACTGGAAAGTTTTTTTATATATAAGGGCTTAGTTGTGCTATAAATTCCATGTACTCCATAAGGTATACTTAGCTTCATGAAGTATTCTTTTTCATATTTTCCGCTAAAAGTTTTTTTTAGTATTATCCACTTTCCATTAATATATGGGCTTAAAGGGGTTTTAACGGCTATGGGATATTCTCTTATAATGGCTCCATGTTTTAGTAGTTTTAATATTCTATTACCTCTATCGATTTCAATAGAATAGGGGTTACTACTTGCTTTATTAACCATAGTATCACTCCTTTACAGATAGATTATTCAAGGAGAGGTAAAATGGTTATAAAAATATATACATACATATTTAATGGCTATACATTCCTTTTATAAATTTTATACTTTATGATATAATTCTTGTACAGTTAAGTTCTACATTGGTCTATAATATAATGTGGAGTTTAAAAAGAGGTGTTTATTATGGGATTAAACGATAAAAATAGATTTATTCTAAAATATGGTATTTTAGAATGGGGGATTCCTATAGCTATCATATATTCTTTTATAATTACATTGCAAGAAAAAGATTTAGATAAGTTAATTTCTATATCAGAATACTTTTTATCTAATGTATTTATATCTTGTATAGCTTTTTCTGTAGGAGGATACTTTTTTGGCTATTTTATTTGGAGAAAAAACAAAAAGATTTTAAAGAAAGATAAGAAGTAATGCAAAATAGTTGTTATAAAAATTAGAAGCCATAGGAGAGATAAAATGAAAAAGAATTTTAATAATTTTATTAGAGCTTTTGCTATTGCATTTACTCTTTTATTTTTTACAGCTGGAGTTGTAGGAGCTTATTCAGCTAACGCTAAAAGTGGACAAGTTGTAGAAAAAGATAAATTATGGAATATTAATTTTAATAAAGAAATTAAATTTGATGATATTGCCAAAAATGAAATAAAGGTAATAGATTCGAAGAAAAATAGAGTTAATGTAGAATTAAGCTTAGGGAAAGATAATAAATCAATTATAGTTAACCCTCCTAATGGAGGATATAAAGTAGGAGAAAGTTATACTTTAGTACTAGGCAAAGATATAAGTTCTAAAGAGAATAAAAGGTTGAATAAAGAAATAACAATGGAATTTACTATAAAGGATTATGATAAAGAAAATATAATGGACAAGCTTATAGTTTTACCAAATGAAAGCTATGATGTAAATGAAGCAAATAGAATGATAAGCAGATTAAACAAAATACCATCACCAATATTACAAAAACTTGCAGAAAACAAGGTAAAGATAATACTTTCAAATACAAATATAACAGAAGTAAAGGAGTATGAATATCTAAAAGGAGTTACTCCAAGGGGATGGGAAGGAACAGGTAAAACATGGGATGATGTTCCAGGAGCAGGAGGAAAGCCTGTAGTTGCAAGGATAGGTTATAGCGATCCAGGAGAAGCACATGGAGCTGTTAATCTGGAACTGCATGAAACTGCACATGCCATTGACAAATATGTTTTTAATGATGTCTCAAGTAGTGAAAGTTATAAAACCATGTGGAAACAAGAGGTTAAGAATGTATTTGGAGATAATCCTTATTTTGTGAATTATCCAGAAGAGTATTTTGCTGAAACCTTTGCTATGTATTATGTAAATGAGGAACAAAATTTAAAGCTAAAGGAGAAAGCTCCTTTAACCTATGAATTTATTAAAAATCTAGAGAATACAATAAATGGAGTAGTTAGCGTTAAAGCTAGCTACTTTTTTGTTTTCTGTAACCAATGTTACCTAATAAAGGAACCGTTAATGCTATAATATAATTAAATTTAAAATTAAGATTAAGATTATTAATATAAATTAATAATGAATAATGAGAAATACTAAAATTAAAGTATGTGTTGTAAGCTGAACTAATTATAAGGAGGAAAAACAAAAATGGATGCTATAGAAATAATGGTAGAAGAACATAAGAATATTGAAAGGATGCTTCAAGTAATAAGAAAAATGTGCATTAAAGTATTAAATAATGATAATGTAAATTATAATGATTTTTACAGAGTAATAGATTTTGTAAGAAACTATGCCGATAAGCATCATCATAGCAAAGAAGAAACAATTCTTTTTGGTAAATTGTCAGCAGGGGAGAATAATCATATTGGCAAAGTTTCTGTAGAGGGCATGCTTGTAGAACATGATTTGGGAAGACTTTACATGATGAACTTAGAAGCAGCGCTTAAAAAATATGAAAATGGAGATAAAGATTCTAGGGTAGATATTATTGCTAATGCCATAGGATATACAGATCTATTAAAGAGACATATTTTTAAAGAAAACAATGCACTATATAAATTTGCAAGGAAAACTCTATCTGAGAAAGATTTACAGGATATAAATGAAAAATGCAGCAAAGTAGAGGAAGCAGCTAAGACTAATAAGGTTCAAGAAAAATATATTAGCCTTATAGATGAGTTAGAAAGGAGCATGTAACTTGGGTTTTTATGAAGAATTAAGTAAGTACTATGATATAGTATTCCCATTAGGGAATTCACAATTAAATTTTATTAAAAATAGAGCTGATGGTAAAGTGAAGATTCTTGACTTGGCAGCAGGAACAGGAAATTATTCTATAGCAATGGCTAAGATGGGCTATAATGTAACTGCAGTGGATTTAGACAAAGAAATGGTTAATAGGATAAAAGAAAAGAATTGTGAAGAAGGAACTAATGTAAATGCAATGGTAATGGACATGAATAGTGTAGATTCTATAAAAGAAAAATTTGATTTAATAATTTGCATAGGAAATTCATTAGTTCATTTAGATAATAAAGAAGATATAAACAATCTAATAACTAAACTTTATAAACTTTTAAATGAAAATGGGGTCTTAATAATTCAAATAGTAAATTATGATAGGATAATAGAGAAAGATATTAAAGAGCTTCCCTTAATTCAGAGACAAGATAAAGGAGTAACCTTTGTAAGAAATTATGAGAGAGAAAATGATAAAATCTTATTTAAGACCAAAATACTAGTTGAGAACAACAAAGAAGAAAAAATATACTATAATACAGTAGAGTTATATCCACTTAAGAGTGAAGATTTAAAGCTTATGCTAAAAGAGGCTGGATTTAACAAAGTGGAAATGTATGGAGATTTTAATGGTGGAGATTATAATATAGAATCCATGGCTACAGTAGTAGCAGCATACAAATAGCTTATTTATATTTAAAGTAATGAATTTAAAAAATTACAGAACACATGAAAAATAATTAAAAGCAGAGCATTATTTATAAATATGTTCTGCTTTAGTGTTTATAAATTTTTTATATGTAAGGCATATAGTTTTTAAAATTGAGAAGATATTTCTTTTAAGATTTCTGCAGTTGCATTTAGCTGCTGCATTGAAGCATTAATTTCTTTTAAAGCGGAGGTTTGTCCATCAAAAATCTCGCTACTTTTATTTATTTTTTGATTAATATCAAATGTAGATTCCTTTATATTTTCTAAAACAGCAGATATTTGTTTAGCTGAATTACTACTTAATGAAGAAAGTTTTCTTATTTCAGAAGCAACTACTCCAAAGCCTTTACCAGCATCTCCAGCTCTTGAAGCTTCTATGGCAGCATTTAGTCCTAAAAGGTTAGTTTGACTAGATACTTTTTCGATAAATTTGATTACATCATCTGTATTTTTAGTTTTTTTACTTGTATCTTCAACATCTTTAAGTAATTCAGAATTTGATAATGAAATTTCATTTAGGCTATTAGATATATCTTCTATGGCTGATGAAATTTTTTGTATAGCATCAAAAAGATTATTGGATAATTCTTGAATGTTTTCTTGTTTTTTTAGACTTTTACCTATAGATAAGCAGCCAACTACGTTTCCGCTTGTATCCTTTACTGGTACTGCGATGGTTTTCATACCTGATCCAAATATTTCTTTAGGAGTTATTTGCTTTTGAATTTCCCCTGTTGTTATACATTTGTAGGTTACTGTACCTTTATCAATGGGTTTATTACAAAAATCTTGTATTCCCATATTTGAGTTTCCAATAAAGTTTAAACAATCCGTAGTGTTATTAATTCCAAATACAGCTTCATCTTCTAAAAAAAATTTCATATAAGGAATTACATTATTAAAAGAATTTAGTACATCATTCTCTGATATGTTCTTATTTTCCAATCCCATCCACCTCTTTTAACTGTAGTAACCATTGTTTACAATAATTATAATATAAAAAGGATATAAATTACATAGATTTTTAACAAAAATTAAAATATTTTGAAAAGTCCATTAAATTAAAGGCTATTAAAGTTGAAAAACATAATATTATATATGAATAAATATGATATTTTGCAAAAAAGGACATTGAGAATTTTAAATTAAAATCTCAATGTCGGTATTTAAATATAATTATTCAATTGAATTCAAATTTCCCATAATGATTTCTTCCATAATTTTTAGATTTTTATCAGCTTCATCTGATGTAGAAGCTTTGGTGTAAAGATATATTTTTATTTTAGGTTCTGTTCCAGAAGGGCGAACTGCATACCAACTTCCACCTGATAAATAGAATTTCAATACATCTGAAGAAGGTATATCACCATATCCTTCAAGAAAATCTATAAAGTTATCTAAATCCATGTTTCCGATCTTTTTAGGATAGGATTTTCTATAGGTTTTCATCATTCTATCGATTCTAGCTTTTCCTTCTACACCTTCAAGTACTAAAGAAATTTGTTTTTCTTTGTAATAACCATGTTTTTCATAGGTTTCATTTAATACATCAATTAAAGTCTTATTTTGTGTTTTATAGTAAGCAGCAGCCTCACATAGGAGCATAGCAGAGCTGACTCCATCCTTATCTCTAACAAAAGTTCCTGTAGTGTAACCAATACTTTCCTCATACCCAAAAATAAATTCATACTTACCAGTAGCTTCAAATTCAGGGATTCTGCCACAAATATTTTTGAACCCAGTTAAAGATTCAAAGGTTGTAACGCCATATTCTTCAGCTATAACCTTACCTAAATCTCCAGTCACTATAGACTTCACAATGGCACCATTCTTAGGAAGAATGCCTTTTTCATGCATTCCTTCAACAATATATTTTATAAGAATAGCTCCAGTTTGATTACCGTTAAAAGGGATATAGTTACCATTTTTATCTTTAACTTCTATAGCTAGTCTGTCACAATCAGGGTCGGTTGCTATTAAAAGCTCTGCACCTATTTTTTTACCAAGGTCTTCTGAATATTTAAATGCTTTAGTGTCTTCAGGATTAGGATAACCAACAGTTGTAAAGTCAGGATCAGGATTTTCCTGCTCAGGGACTACAACTATGTTAGTAAAACCACGTTCCTTCAATACACGTCTTACAGGTATGTTTCCAGTTCCATTGAGAGGTGTATAGATTATTTTTATATCCTTATCAATATTGTCCCTTATTCTTAAGCTTCTAACTTTTGCTATATACTCATCATCTAATTCTTTTCCTATGATTCTTAGAAGACCTCTATCTAAAGCGTCTTTTTCATCGATGGTATTTACATCTTCAAATTTTTTAACCATACTTATTTTTTCACTCATAGGATCTGCAATACTGGAAAGAACTTGAGCGCCATCTTCCCAGTATACTTTATAACCGTTGTAGTCTCTAGGATTATGACTTGCAGTAATTATTATTCCGGCTGCAGTATGTAATCTTCTTATTGTAAATGAAAGCTCAGGGGTAGGGCGTATATCTTCAAATAGATAAGCTTTTATACCGTTTCCAGCAAGAACAAGGGCTGCAGTCCTTGCAAATTCTTTTGAGAAGTGCCTAACATCATAAGCTATTGCAACACCTCTATCCATGTAATCAGGACCTTTTTCTTTAATAAAGTCAGCTATTCCTTGAGTTACTTTAGATATATTATATATATTCATTCTATTAGTTCCAGCACCTAGTTTGCCTCGAAGTCCTGCGGTACCAAATTCTAATTCTTTATAAAACCTATCTTCAATTTCAATTTTATTTTCTTTTATGCTTCTTAACTCTTCTTTGGTTTTTTCATCAATGTATTCATTGTTTAGCCATTCTTCGTAAACTTTATTATATTCCATTGATTTCACTCCTTTAACATTAAATTTTCCAAATAGGGATATTTTAATACTTAGACATGTCTCTAGGAAAATTGAATTACCTAAATATATTATAGCAACTGTTTATAGTAATATGAATGTGAAATTGTAGAATTTTTACATTTAAAAAGATATGTTTTTATACTGGCTGGTTCTGCATAATGCGAAAACAACTTAAAACATATCTTTAAAACAGTAATGTAAAGTTTTAATGTTTAGGATTATTTGTTACAATTTCAATACCTCTCATTATAGATTCCGTAATATTAATAATCTCTTGTTTATTAATTTCATTAAGAGCTCTGGTATAAATTTCACCTTGATCAGAAACTACATATTTAGGTTTTATAGAATTGAGAGCATATGCTTTAATGTCTAATCTGCATTTTTCACATTTACAAATATTATCATACTGAGGTAATATCTTATCTAGTAGATTATCTACTATCTCTTCAGAATAATTTCTTAGCTTATACATATTAATTCACCTCCCATTTTGCACAGTGGCTAGTTAACCAATTTCCTTAAGCAGCCTTAATGAATTTTTGTAAAGAATCTTTTCTATGTGATCATCAGTAAAGTGATGCTTTTTAAGCCCTTCTATTAACCTATCAATTTGTCCAATGTGTTCAATTTCTAAAGTTGAGTCTATGCCGTCAAAGTCAGAACCAAGAGAAATTACATCTATTCCTCCAATATTTCTTATATGCTGAATATGAGAAACCATATCTTCTATTTTACTAAATTGACCTCCGCCTAAAAAGTTTCCGAAGAAGTTTATTCCAGTAATTCCGCCTTTTTCAGCTAGAATTTTTATCATATCATCTGTAAGATTTCTTGGATGATTAGTAATAGCTCTTGCATTTGAGTGAGAAGCTACAAAAGGAGATTTAGAATATTTAGCAACATCATAAAAACCACCGTCAGATAAATGAGAGACATCAATAATCATATTAAGGTTGTTCATTTCTTCAACTACTCGAATACCAAAAGGTGTAAGTCCTTTGTTAGTATATTCAGCTCTGGCGTTAGGATAACCAATCTCATTAGGAAAGTTCCAAGTAAGAGTTATCAACTTTACCCCTAGTCTGTGAAAATTTCTAAGATTAGAGAGTTCACCTTTAAGAACGGCACCTTCTTCTATAGTTAAAAAGGCTGAAAGTTTACCCTCAGATTTATTCTTCATTAGTTCATCATAATTCCTTGCAAGAGAAATAGTATCAATGTTTTTATTCAGCTCTAAATAGAATCTATCTAGCATATTAAGACACTTTTGTAGAGGATCTTTAGTAATTTTAAGTTCTACAAATAGGGCAAAAAATTGTGCTAAGGAATTAGACTTTTTTAATTTTTCAATATCTATACCATAGGTGTTATTTTTTAATTCTGAATCATCTTCATATATTTTTAAAATTGTATCACAATGAAAATCTATAACATTCATAATAGTCCACCTCTTTATTAAGCATAGCTTAATTATAACATTAAATTATCGTTTCAAATAAAAAAAACATTATCTAATAATCATTATAAAGATATAAATTAAATAGGTTACTCTAGTATTGGTTGACATACAATTTTTTTAATATTATAATCTTTTATGAATCAAATTTTATATAAGAGATAAAATAGGTTTAAAGATAGTGAAGAGAAGAGTAGATATAGAGTCTCATTTAAAGCGAACCAATGATAGTGGAAGATTGGCACTGAGCCTATATTGAAGAACGTCTCGGAATCTCTAACCGAAATCATTTATATTATAAAATGATAGTAGGCTTAGACGGAGCCAAACCGTTAGAACTTGGAGAGTATAGAATTTTGTACTTATTAAGGTGGTCATATTTTATATGACAATTTAGGTGGTACCGCGAATATATAACCTTCGTCCTAATATTTTTAGGATTGGGGTTTTTTTATTATATTTTAAAATAAAGAATTAAGTAGGAGGTAGATTATGGAAACAGTATTGATTAAACAACTATACAGAGAAACTGATAAGTTTTTAGGTAAAGAAGTTAAGATTAGCGGATGGATTAGGACTTTAAGAGCTTCAAATAAATTTGGATTTATAGAAGTAAATGATGGTAGTTTCTTCAAAAATATTCAAGTTGTTGTTGAGGAAAGTCTAGAAAACTTTAAAGAAATTTCTAAATTTGCTATAAGCTCTAGTGTAAGTATTGAAGGAGAAGTAGTTGCAACAGAAAATGCAAAGCAGCCTTTTGAAATTCATGCTAAAAAAGTAGTTCTAGAAGGAAAATCTAATTCAGATTATCCACTACAAAAGAAAAGACATAGCTTAGAATATTTAAGAGAAATAGCTCATTTAAGACCAAGAAGTAATACTTTTTCAGCAGTATTTAGAGTACGTTCTCTTGCAGCATATGCTGTGCATAAGTTTTTCCAAGACCAAGGATTTGTTTATGCTAACACTCCTATAATAACTGGAAGTGATGCTGAAGGTGCTGGAGAAATGTTTAGAATAACAACTCTAGATATGAACAATCTTCCAAAGAATGAAGAAGGAAATATAGATTACAAACAAGACTTCTTTGGAAAGGAAGCTAATCTTACTGTAAGTGGTCAATTAGAAGGAGAAATATTTGCTTTAGCATTTAGAAATATTTATACTTTTGGACCAACTTTCAGAGCAGAAAACTCAAATACAGCAAGACATGCATCAGAGTTCTGGATGATAGAACCAGAATTAGCTTTTGCTGAATTAAGTGACTACTTAGATAATGCAGAAGCTATGGTTAAGTATGTTATAAACTATGTTATGGAAAATGCTCCAGAAGAAATGGAATTTTTTAATCAATTTGTAGATAAAGGTTTATTTGATAGATTAAATAATGTTATAAACTCTGAATTTGGCAGAGTAACTTATACAGAAGCTGTAGAAATTCTTCAAAAATCTGGTCATGAATTTGAGTATCCTGTAGAATGGGGAATTGATCTTCAAACAGAACATGAAAGATATTTAACTGAAAAAATATATGGAAAACCTTTATTTGTAACTGATTATCCAAAGGATATTAAAGCATTCTACATGAGAATGAATGAGGATGGAAAAACTGTTGCAGCAGCAGACCTTCTTGTTCCAGGTGTTGGAGAACTTATTGGAGGAAGCCAAAGAGAAGAAAGATTAGACGTTCTAGAAAAGAGAATAGAGGAATTAGGACTTAATAAAGAGGACTATTGGTGGTATTTAGAGCTTAGAAAATACGGAGAAACTAAGCACTCTGGATATGGTCTTGGATTTGAGAGACTAATAATGTATTTAACAGGAATGGGCAACATAAGAGACGTAATACCATTCCCAAGAACTCCAGGAAACGCTGAATTTTAAAACAAAACCTATTATAAAAAGCATTCAAATTTTATAGAATTTGGGTGCTTTTTTACTGTATCATAACCTAAATAGATTACGAAAATATTAATTAAGTAACTCAACAATACCAAGTATTATTAGTAATATGCCTGAAATTAATGGTGCATATTTACCAAAAAATTTACCCAGTATATGATTAACTATAGTGTCCTAAGCTTAATTGTAAGAATACTTAATATAAATGTAGATATGACTGTAAATTCAATGATAACTCTATTTTAAGCTAAATATTTTAGGGGAATTTAGAATATGATATGGTGAACAGAATCACAAGTAAATGGGAAAACAGTACGGAAGCAAGATGCGACAATGCTTCTGGGCTGCTTGGATTTATAACATTATAAGGCATAGATATAAGAAAGCAATTTGATAGAGAATTATACAGTTTGAGAAGTTATTACCTGAATAGTAAGCAACATAACTTATTCCTTTCGATTGCTCCCAAATATTTTACAGATTTGTTATAATAAGAATTGACTCAAATTATTTCAATGATTAATGTTGAATGTAGAGGGACTAAACTATTAGTATAAGAAATCTTGGAGATAGAGGAAATGATGATAAAAGAGTATTTGAAATATTCTATGGATGAAAAGACATCCTTGGAAATAGAAAGTATAAAAGGCAATAAATTTGATGTTGATGTCTTACAATATAATTCAGAAAAGGTTTTTTATAAGTATTTAAGCAATGGGAAAGAAGGTCAAATAAAATTTGAAAATATTAAAAATTGTAAGTTCAAAGACAAGGAAATCGAAAAGCAATTTTATTATTCTCAAATAAATAAACAATATAACCGGACGGATATAAAATCTATTATTGAAAATTTTGAAAAATACTATTTTGAAATCTTAGGCTTGCTGCAACAAAGAGCGAAAAAGGGTACATTTGAGTATGAGCACTACAATTTTAAAAAGACTATTTATCAAATGGTTTTTGAAAATTTACATACCCAAAAGGATAACCTTCTATTTTCGTATTTTACAGGAGAAAAAAATGTTGACAAAGAGTTAAACGAAGGTAAGTCCTGCGGAGAGCAAATTATATTGCTTCAACAGTCTAATATATCACAGAAGAAATCAATAGAGGCAGCCCTCAATAATAGAATTTCTATTATTGAGGGGCCACCTGGTACAGGGAAAACGACTACCATTCTTAGCATTATCGCCAATCTTGTATATCAAAATAAAAAAGTAGTAGTAGTGTCAAAAAACAATTCTGCTATCGATAATGTTGTGGAAGAATTAGAACAGATGCCTATTCCAGATTTTTTTATTCGCTTAGGCAAAAAAGAAGTTATGGATGAGTTAAGTATTACACTAGAAGAAAAAATATTGACATATGAGCAACAACTGAAAGATATTTCCTCTACAACAATAGAAGCTGAAAAGGAAAGAATGAATATATTATGCAATCAATTAACGCATATGGAAGAGCAGCTAAACGAGTTGATTTTGTATAAAAATCAATTGAGTGAATTTAAAAACCAGTATAGACACCTAATAAAACGCAGAGAAGCATATGATTTCTCTGCATATGATCATCTGATAAGAAAAATTAATCGCAAGAATAGGAGTTCAAAAACCGTAAAAGAGGAACTAGATCGATTAGCAAAGCTATTAGTGAAGATGGCAGATGGACAAAAGATAGGTTTTGTTAAAAGAATTTTGACGTACTTTAGGTGGAGAATGCCATTAGCCAATTTGAAAAGCGAGGGAATTGCGCTTCAAAGTCTTATGGAAGAAAAGTTCCTGAAGATTGAGATAGAAGATTTAGAGAAGAAGTTGGAAAATGAGAATTTATGTCAGTTACAAAAAAAGATTAGCGAAATATATAAAGATGAGTATATAGAATTATCCAAGAAGTTGCTATTAGAAAGTTTGAAAAAGAAATATGATAGCAGCGTTTATCAGAATATTTATTCGAAAATAAAAGAGAATGACAATGATATACTCTTAAACAGCTGTAAGGATGAGCTAATAGGGCTATATCCTGTTATTTTGACTACAGTGGACGCGGTTTTATCCAATTTCTATTCTTTTTTTAATAATGGTGCGAAGATTGACTGTATCATTATTGATGAGGCTTCACAATGTGATATTTTATCAGCATTGCCCATTCTATATTTAGCTAAGCAGATATTAGTAGTTGGAGATAATAAGCAGTTACCAGCAATTATTAATCTCTCTTCAAAGGAAATTAGTAGTAAAGTACAAGAGGGATATGATTATACAAATGAAAGTTTTTTAAGTACTATTTCAAAAACGATTAAACCAGTTTCTAATTTGTTATTAGAGCATTATCGATGTGATTACAAGATCATAAATTATTGTAACCGTTATTTTTATGATAATCAACTGATCATATACAAAGACGCAAGTGACGATTCAATGATTTTAATAGATGATGATAAAGGTAAATATGTTGAATTGGAGAGTGGCTCGTTTGTAAATTTACGAGAGATTGTAACTATTGAAGATGCAATATTTTCAGACGTAGAAGGAAAATTCATTATTACACCATTTCGCAAACAGGCTGATAAGTTGATGGAGAAATACAATAAGAAACAATGTGGCACAATCCATACTTTTCAAGGAAAAGGAGAGAATGAAGTTTACTTCTGTACTGTTTTAAATCATATAGATGAGGCTATAAATCATTTGAAAGGAAAAAATAATTTATTTTCCAAAGAACTGATAAATGTAGCTATTTCAAGGGCTAAGATGAAATTTGTCTTGGTAACAGATATTAAGTTTTTTAAAGAGTATGATGTAAATACTAGAAACTTAATCGAGTACATAGAAGCATATGGTGAAGTAATACCAGATAAAACAGTATGCCTTTTTGATTATTTATATCAACAGATGAAGACTTATACGGTAGTGGAAAATTGTGATAATGTTTTCGAGAAAACAGTTAAAGAATACCTTGATAGGTATATACAACAACATCCTGAATATCATGTGGTGGTGAAACTTCCATTAGCTAGTGTTGTAACAGATAAGAAGTTTTTAGAGGTTAATTCTGAAGTTAAACAGTTTATTATGAATAATGCGCATTTAGATTTTATCATCTATGATAATCGTATTGGTAAACCTATTGCAGTAATCGAGCTCGATGGAAAGTTTCATAAAACTCTTGAACAAATAGACAGAGATAAAAAGAAGAATTTTGCGCTTGAACATATGAGTATTAAGTTATGGAGATTAAAATCTAAGGAAGCGATAACGAAAGAGCAATTTGATATACATTTAAATGAGTTATTAAGTAATTAAATTTAAAGTGTATCATACATACTATTTATAGAGATTGCAGAAAAATAGTAATTTGTAGGGATGATTGGAATGAAGATAAATCAGAATTTAGTGACTTGAACGATTATGTGATGATAAAAGAGAAAGAGGAGAAAAACGGAACGATTAGAAAATTACTTGAGTAGTGATTTTTATAAGAAGTATAAAAACACATATCATTCGGATAAGATTTTAAAAGAAGTTTTTAATTGTGAATTGAAGTTTGTACATAGAATTAGCGATTTTGGAAAAAAGAAGTATTCCGATATCTATGACATGAATGTTCATATAATTACGGATTTTATTAATTTGTATTATCAAGAAATGCTTCATAAAGATTATGATATAGCCTGGAAGATGATATATAGTTTTTATCTTGATCCAGATTCAGCTGCGACTAAAAATTATGGTGATATACTGTGCTCTGCAGATGGATTGCTATCAATAAAAAGAATATATAGTCATAAAGGTCGTACAACTCAGTTTATTAGTGAATATGAAACTTATCGTAGAGTTCCTATTATTTATTTCCCACAAGAGACAAATGGAATCAATATGACAAGAGCATCTGTGTTTGGGGATAGAATAGATTACACCTTGTTTGATCTAAAAAAGTATTTTGAGTCTAAAAAGTCTAAAACAAATGTAGATAGTCAGAAATGTAGATTAATTAATGCATATGAATTACCTAAGACAAATGATTTTTTGCATCAAATGGGCTCGTTTGAAAATCTGATTAATTGGCTGAATATAAAAGGAATATTTACGAGTGAGCAATATGAAGTATATGATATTGAAAAAGGTGATGATTCAATAATAGCAGACTATTTACTAGAGTATTCTTGGAATTGGAGTGATGAATACTATATTAACATCAAACAAATGATAGACAAATATTTAAAATTATTAGAAAAATAGCGAAGTAGAAGGTATTAGTTTATTCAGCTGATCATCTTAATTTGCTATATTATAATTACTTTGATGAATTCCAATTTAGTGGAGGCATAAATATATAATATGCCTCCTTTAAGTTATCCGATTAAATAGATATGGTGAACCGTATCATAAGTAATACTATATTTACAAAATATGCTATAATTAAATGGGAAAAATAATTTTTAAATGTAAGACAAATAGTAATTTATTATTGAGATTATTATCATATTATGAATAATGCAAATACAAGTTGCGGATTTGCAACTATAGATTGGTATTATTTTAGTGTAAAACCTATTATAATTTACACATAATAACAAAGAAAAGAGGTAGAAAGTCATGGGTTTTGCAGATAATTTAAAATCAATTAGACAAGAAAGACATATTTCACAGGAAGAGTTAGCAGAAATAATTGGAGTAAGTCGTCAAGCAGTTTCTAAATGGGAACAGGGAAGTGGCTATCCAGAAATGGAAAAATTGCTTGCTTTATCTAAAGAGCTTAATGTATCTTTAGATTATTTGATGTTAGGTGAGATAAAGTCCACTGAAAGCAACAAAACTTTATCCAATAATATAATTGTACCAACGGGGAAAATTACTATTAAATCATATGATGGAAAATCAATTATTAATTGCTATAAAGTTTTAGCGTCACATGTAATGTACAAAGCAAAAAGCGATGAGCCTAAATATTGGTTGATTGCTGTTAATAGCGGAGCGTTTTGGGGAGAAAAATCAATTGTACTTGGTTGGTATGCTGATGAAGAAAAGATAAAAAAGGAAATGGATGAAATTGCAGAAGCAATTAATAATGGTGTACTAGTATATGAATTAAAATATGCAGTAAAAGTTAAGAATAAAATGTTAAGAGTAAAAATAGATGAAGAGTAACTTAATTTTTATATGATAAATAAGAATAACTAGAGTTTAATAAATTCCAATTTGTGGCCAGATTAAATAGATTGAAGAGATTTTAATTTATATGTTAATCAAAAATTTTTATATAAAAGAATGTTAGATGTTTGTTTTTTATAAGAATTTAATATAATATAAATAAGGAATGTAGATAATAAAAAAGTAGAGTGTTGGAGTACTCTACTTTATACGACTCTAGTTGCTTAGGCAACTGGTATCACTAGAATTTTTAGTATTAAAAATAGTAG
>JAYFRK010000513.1:0-9343 GCA_034925975.1 Clostridium sp. | reverse complement strand
TCCAAATGCTGCGTAGTCAGCAGAATCGTCGCAGAAGGCCGCTACGTCACTGCCCGTTACTTTGAGCACGCCTTTCCCCATGGCCGCGCCCTCTTCAAAAAGATCAATAATCCCCGAGAGCAAACCTATCCCGTCGGTTAGCTCAACAGGACCGACCTTAAAGAGATATTTTTGAATCTCTTTATAAACAATCTGATAATCTTTCGGGAGCACTTTGACACGCGCCACGTGCGCTCGCCACTCTTTTTTGCCTTCGATGATATCTTGTATTCTCATTTTACCCTCCTATTTACCTAATTTTTTAGCGATATTATTGTTGAGTTGCTTGCGCCACTTGTCGCGAAAAGACTTTGCCCCTTCTTCGCCGACCAGCGCTGAACAGAAGCCTTTGATATCGTCACCCAAGACCTCTTGTGCACTCTGACCGTCTGCAGCCGTTTCTTCGAGCATGCCAAGCACACCGTCAAGAATTGGCATGAGGTTGCGACCGGTGAAATCTGAGTGCGGCCAAAGATTGGCTTTAATTTTTTCCCATGCCGCTTGATAATCAGCCGGCAGCTTTTTGGCTCGCGATTCAAAAGTTTTCAATTCTTTAGTCATGTCGCTTCCCGTAATTTTTTCCCAAAAATTCATTATTTCCTCTCCTTTAACTCGTTAATTTTTGATGATACGAATTCCCATCTTTCCCAGAACCTCCGCAGCTCCTCACGCCCCGCGTCGTTAAGCGTGAAAAACTTTCGCGGCGGTCCCATATCGGATGGCTTTTTCGTAATTTCCACCAGCTTGTTTTTCTCAAGCCGCACCAAGATGGTATAAACTGTCCCGTCTACAACGTCCGAAAATCCGAGCGCATTCAGCCGCCGCGTGATCTCGTAACCATATATTTCCTCATGACTGATGATTTCAAGAACACAGCCTTCCAGCACGCCTTTTAACATTTCTGTAATATTTTCCAAATGAATCACCTCTTCAGTATCTAGTATTACCGATATTCAGTATCACTTACTACTACTGTATAGTATCACGTAGTAGTGGTAGTGTCAATATGATGTATTTATTTTTTACGTTTATTTTTACAAATGAAATTTAAAATAATACTAAAAATGAGGAAAAACTTAGAAGGCACTCTAAATGGAGTGCCTTCTAGGGTTATAGCTACTATTTTCACTAAAATTCAGTAATATCTGAATTTTTATGATATTTCTATTGGACTTCCGCTATTAGCTTTTAATTCTTTTCCACCATCTAATTCTCCAGCAAGTTTAAAGCCTTGTTTAGCTATGATAACTGCTATAATTTCATTAATAACTGCTGCAGCCGCAATAGTTCCTTGAATAATTTTAGCATACTCCTACAAGCATTAAATTCATCATTAGCTTGGGTATAATATAAAATATTAGAAGCATCCATAGGTATGATTTATTCAAACCTATGGATGCTTCCTTACCTTTATACTGCTTCTTCTGTATTAGTAAATTGACTATTGTAAAGATTAGCATAGAATCCGCCTTTACTAATCAATTCCTTATGATTACCCATTTCAATAACTCGTCCCTTATCCATAACTAGAATAAGTTCAGCATCACGTATAGTAGAAAGTCTGTGAGCAATTACAAAACTTGTTCTACCCTTCATTAGATTAGTCATAGCTTTTTGAATTAATACTTCTGTTCTCGTATCAACACTGCTTGTAGCTTCATCAAGAATTAAAATTGTAGGATCTGCAAGTATAGCTCGGGCAATAGTTAAAAGTTGTTTTTGTCCCTGTGAAATATTAGTTGCTTCCTCATTAAGAACTGTATCATAGCCTTGAGGTAATGTTCTTATAAAGTGATCTGCATGGGCTGCCTTCGCTGCACATACAATTTCCTCCATAGTTGCCTCTTCTTTTCCATAAGCTATATTATCCTTAATTGTTCCATTATATAGCCACGTATCTTGAAGTACCATACCGAACATCTTACGTAATTCACTACGCTTTATATCTTTTATGTTAACACCATCAATGCTTATCTTTCCTGAATTTATTTCATAGAAACGCATTAATTGATTAACAAGAGTTGTTTTACCTGAACCTGTTGGTCCAAAAATAGCAATTGTATTTCCCTGTTTTATATCTAGATTCATATCCTCTATAACAGGAACATCTTCTTTATATCTAAAGTCTACATGTTCAAATTTAACGTCCCCTCTTGGATTCTCTAATACCACTGCATCACTGCTGTCAGCAAGCTCCTCTTCTTCATCAAGTATTTGGAATACACGCTCAGCACAAGCAATTGTTGATTGAATAACATTTGCTATATTAGCAGTTTGAACAATTGGCATAGTAAAAGATCTTGAGTATTGTATAAATGCTAATATATCACCTAAACCGAGCAAACTTTTTGTAATCCAAAGCCCACCAACTATACTAATACCCACATAACCTAGGTTACTTATGAAATTCATAAGCGGGAACATTACACCAGATACAAATTGAGCTTTCCAACCTGCATCCTTAAGTCTGCCATTTATAGCTTCAAACTTTTCTATTGAATCTTTTTCTCGTCCAAAAGCTTTAACTATTTTATGTCCAGTATACATTTCCTCTACGTGTCCACTAAGCTCTCCAAGTTCTTTTTGTTGAACAGAGAAATATTTTTGAGATTTCTTTGCAATAAGGGCAGTGGAAATAACATATAAAGGCATTGTAGCTATTACGATTAATGTTAAAACAGGGCTTATTGTAAGCATCATAATAACATAACCAATTATAGTTATAACAGATGTAATTATCTGTGTTAAACTCTGCTGTAATGTAGTAGCTATAGTATCAACGTCATTGGTAACACGGCTTAATATATCTCCATGAGGATGTAAATCAAAATATTTAAGGGGTAATCTAGCAAGCTTTTCATCCACTTCTCTTCTTAAATCACGGACTGTTTTTTGTGAAACTCCTGACATTACAAGCCCCATGATTAAACTGAAAATTGAACTTATGATATACATACCTATTAGTATTAAAGCAATAACTCCAATGTAATGGAAATCATATTCTCCGTTAGTTTCCCTTATTGCTGTAATAGCTGAATTTATTTGATCATCAGTAAGCTTTATATTATCTTTAGCACTGGTTGAAGCATTGTCCATAGTGCTTTTCATTTCCTTACTTAAATCTAAAATCTTTTTAGCTACATCAGCCTTTTGATTTGCATCTTTCAATGAATCAAGCCTTGGTAGTTGTAGCTTGTCACGCAAAACGCAAATTTTTGACACGCAAAACACAAAAAATAAGGGCATTTAGAGAAAATCACTCTCCAAATGCCCTTATTTAATAGTTATTTTATTTTTAAATATATATTAAAAGCCTTTTTAACACTCTTTAAAAACTGCTTTAATTTTCATTTTTATTTTTCTTTTTTTCTTTTTTAGGTTTCAAAATTAGATTCTTTCCTGTTTTAGGTATTTGATTCGGTATATAATCTATAAGTTCAGATAATTCACACTCTAAAACCTCACATATTAAGTCAAGATGCTCCAAATTCACTCTCTCGGCTATTTCATGATATATTTCGTTTATTGTTGTAGGTCTTATTCCTGTCTTTCTAGACAAGTCGGCTTGAGTCATTCTTTTCTCACCTAATAACCTTGATAAATATATTTTAATCATACTTAACACCCCACTTTTGGGGATATTCTAACACCACAAATATATAACTTACTTTGATTTGTGATATTATAACGTATTGCGTTATTTTAATTTTAAAAAAAATATGGTTAGAAGTTTTTTATTATTAATTCTTTATAATTTTTATCTTTATCAGCATATCTTTCTACTAAAGAATTTCTTCTATCTATCTCTATTATATTGAAATCCTTGTATAGCTCTCGTATATATTCATCATCATTATATGATAGTATAAACCTGCCTTTAATGCCTTTTAAACACTCTTTTAAACGCTCATGGTCTTTTTCATTAAATCCTGTATTATAATACTTTTCAGTACCATGATAAGGTGGATCAAGATAGAATAAAGCTTTGGGTCTATCATATACTTTTATTAAATTTTCAAAGTCCTTATTCTCAACTACTACATTATTTAAACGCTCTTTAATGTCTATTAAATACTCAATAGAATTTGTTAAATTCTTTTTAATGCATCCAAACGTCCTTTTATCAGCTCCATAGGATGTCTTAATAAGCATAAAGTATCGTGCTGCCCTTTGTATATCAGTAAGCCCTCTAGTGCCTAACTGCTGCTTATAATCCTCAAAGAACTCCCTAGCATTAAGTGTGTTATCAAGCTCTTTCTGAACCTCTCCAGCGTGATATTTTACACACCTAAATAAGTTTACCAACTCTCCTTCTGCATCATTATATACTTCAAGGTTAGCATGTTTATCCTTAGCAAATAACACCCATCCAGCTCCTCCAAACACCTCTATATACCTGTCAAAATCCTCAGGAAACATATCAATTATAGCCTTTCTTAATAATCTTTTACCGCCTATCCATGGAATAAAACTATTCATTAAAATCTCCTCCTAAATCTATTAAAATTATATTTAAAAGGGTGGAAAACCACCCTTTAATACTGTTAAATGCTATTATTTAATTTTCCATCATCAACGTAATCTTTAGCTACTTTATATAAATTTTTAACTAAATTCCTAAGCATATCCTTCGTTATAAACGGTATCTTAAGCTTAGTGAATAAAATATATAATTGTTCTACTGTCCAATCTTCCTGTTCCTGTCCTGATGTTAAAATACCATCTTTTGCTTTGCTCTTTGCTAAAAGCATTAATGCATAAGCTTTAGATTTAGCCCACTGTTTTCCATGAGCTATTACAAACACAATAAAGGAGATACAATAAATTATTACATATCTCCACTCCCACAAAAAATTCATAATATTTTCCAAGTTAAAACCCCTCCTATTTATTAAATGCTACAAGAAAGCTATCAAAGCCTTTTGCTTTAAGTTCAGCTTGTCTATTTTCAGCATTTTTTCTATCTTTAAATGAATCACAGATAACTCTTAAATATGCCTTTCCATCTTTTTCAAAGGCTACTAAGAACGAATCAAAACCTGCTACCTTTAATTTAGCTTGAATTTCCTCTGCATTACTTCTTTCTTCATAAGACCCACATACTACTCTAAAATAAACATTTCCATCAGTACTCCCTGTATTGGTTGCTTCTGGCTTTTTAGCAACTCTTTTAGTGATGGTAATATATTCACCCTTTACCCATCCGCCATGATCACCAAAATAAATGTTGTACCAACCATTACTTTCAGAGCCAATTTTAACTTCTGTGCCGTTAGATAAGCCACCTATCCTTTGACTATCAGCACTAGCCTGCTCCCTTACATTTAGTCCTGATTGTGCATTTACATAACCATAGGCTATAGCACCCTCTTCAACTGTATTTGAAACTGCTCCTGAACCTATTAATTGATTTTTAAACCAATTCCACTTTGCCCATCCATTAGCACTCATTGATGCTGGACAATTTTTTCTGCTGGCATCATAGTGCCTTACAACTCTATCCAATGGTATATTATACTGTGCCATCTTAACTTTAACTAAATCTATAGCATTACTTACAGCTCTATTATAGTCTCCATCACTATTTATACAAATTTCAATGCCTATCGAATTATGGTTTGTGATACCATAAGCTCCATGCCCATCTCCACAATGCCAAGCTGCATTTGAATCTTCTATAAGCTGAACTATATTGCTATCATCCACAAAATAATGAGCTGAAGCTTGTCTATCTCCTCCATTAAAATATCTGTAATGAGCCATTGCATTAGCTCCTGAATCAGCATTTCCTGTGTCATGTACCACAATATGTTTAATGTCATTTCCACTTGAATAATTATATCCTATAAGCTTTTTTTGAATATTTAACATATCTTATAAACCTCCAAATTCCTTATTTAATTACAATGTTTTTTACCAAAATAAGAAAAGGGTATAAAAATAACACCCTTTGGTGTATTCTTATACCTTTTCTATTAAGTTAAATCTTAAGCTCCAAAATTAGTTTCTCTTTTCTTAAGTTCTGACTCCACTGCTTTTCTTAAAAATACTGGAACAGGAATTATGTCTGGCTCCTGTTCAGGTTTTATTGTTCTTAGTCCAAGTTGTACTAAATCAGCATACATAGCAACCATTCTATACACCTCCCTTCGATGTATTTTCAATGAATTCAGCAAGTGCAAGTTGTAATTCAATTTTGTCATTAACTTGCTTTTCCACAGTTTCTGCTAAAGCTACTTTAAGTGCACTGTTTTCCTTCTCTAAACGTTGGATTTTTTCTTCAGGAGTTTCTTCAATGTTTCTTAAAATTTTCCTCATGATATAGCCACCCCCATTGCATCAACTTCAATAACCCCTGTTGAAACATTACTGTTAATTATACATCTATAGGCAACAGCCCACTTAGAAGCAGTTTTAGTTTGATTTTTAAACTTATATATAGCATTTGAGTTAAATGCTTCAGTTGCATCTTCCCATACTGGTGAAGCATCTAACGCATTATTACTAACTAAAATTGTTTTGGTTACTACCTGTGGTTCATCAATTTTAGCCTTCATATATATGCTTGCAAATCTTGGCATAAAATCTATTGGCTGCGGTTTACTAATAAAATCAAGAGTATTCCCAACCTTAATTAATACTGAATTTGACCATGTTGTTGTATTACTACCTGCTGTATCAGTCGCTCCAACTCTAATATATTTACTTGTATTAACCACAAGTCCTGAAACAAGTATCTTAAACTTTTTACCTACGTCTGCATTGGTTGCAAATGTAGCCTCTTCCCAATCTTGAGTTGATGAATTATATTTCTTTAATCCTGCTGTAAAGGTTTGTTTATTGGTTACAAATCCGCTATCATCTGCAATTTCCACTTTAAAATATTGATTATCTCCATCTGGATCAGTTGCAGATGTGAATTCAATATCTATATTTTCATTTACTCTTAAGCCATTTTGAAGGTTTAAAATACTTGGAGCATTTGCTGGACTATTTACTTTTGTAAAAGTCCAAGTCCTTGTGGACTTAGCTCCTTTACTATCCGTAGCTTCAATGGAAATTGTATGCTGTGCTCTTGAAATAGCTGCCCATTGGGAAGTTAAATCTAACGTCAAGCTCGCTCCGCTCGCTTGATTATTCAATGTCCTTATTGCAATTCCATCTAATTTTTCAACAACACTTATTGTATCCCCATCACTATCAGACACTGTATATGATTTAATCAAAGGTGCTGATAAATCCCCTAAGTTCCTGTCAGAATCAGATATCAGAGGGGCAGTGTTCAGAACTTCAAGGACGGGACGCCACCCAACGTAAGTATAACGAGAAATTACTATAATTGGTACCGAAATAGCGGGCGGAAGAGCACCCACGGACAACACGAGTGGCAGTATTTGGTAAATATGTTTCTTGCACCCAACTGTAGCAGTAGTACCAATTCCATTTTGTATTATGTGTACCCTGTCTATCCGTTTCATTTTGACTAGTATCCAAGTCATTAGTATTAGGCACTGGTAATCCACTAAATGAACTTTCATTAGTTATTATCCTATCCCATTCATTGTTTGTAGGTGTTCCACCTGCGTATGCATCTGAGCTATTTCTATAGTTATTACCACCAGTTAAAACTCTCAGTAAATATTGTTGTCCATCAATAGTTATACTCTTCCCTGTAATTAAACCAAGTGCATTTAAATCATCCCAACTTACATTTACTAATAAATTTCTATCTGCAATTAAAAGCCTTTTAGCACCATCATTGACCTCTATCCAATTTATTTTATAACCATCATTAGCATCTGTGTCCCTAATCTCAATTGCTTGCCCTGCACTAAAGTTTGGTATATTACCAGTTCCAGGCGAACCAGAAGGTGTTGTGTTATTCTGCCATGGATAAGTAGGTCTAGCTTGCTTTGTGCCTGCTAAATAAAATGTACCAAGTTTAATTAAATCACCATTTGCCACCTTATTACCTCCTTTTTCCCAAACAAAAAACACCCATCAACTATGAGTGCTTTTTTGTCCAAATATAAAATTTTCATTTTCAACTCTTATATAATTATACTTACTAAATAACTTCTTACTTAAATTAAAGCTATTAGAGTGTCTAGCATGTCCTAACCAACTATTTACACACTGCTGTACATATTCCTCAGTAAGTTCTCCATTTTTTACTTTTCTGTCCATGGCTTTTATACGTCTTTTCATAGCAGCCTTAGAACTATTTCTAACCAATCTATGTGTAGTATAAATCTTGAAGCCATAGGCATTTACTCCCTGCTCTATTGGAAATATCTTTGTTTTATCATTTATTTGCAAATCTAATCTATCATTTAGAAAGGCAGTAATAGCTTCTTTTGCTTTCTGTGCCTCCCCTTTAGTTGGAACAACAATAATTATATCATCCATATATCTAACATAATATTTAAGCCCTAGAAATCTTTTAGCATATTGATCTACTTCATTCATGTATATATTTGCAAAGTCCTGACTAGTTACGTTGCCAAGTGGTATTCCTTTTTCACCTTCAGGTGAGCTGTCTATAATCTTATCTAACAAATTTAAAAATTTATCATCTTTTATTTTTTTCCTTAGAATCTGCTTTAAAATATCCCTGTTAATAGAATAGAAGAATTTAGCTACATCCATCTTAACTACCCAAGCTTCACCATATTTCCACTTACAATGCCTCATATTATGCTGAACTTTATCTACTGCCTTATGTGTTCCTCTTTCAACTAAGCACGCATAAGATGAGTCAATAAACCTATTATAATATACTTCCTGAAGTACAACATGTGCTGCAAATTGAACTATCTTATCTCTTATTCTAGGGGCATGTATAAGTCTTTCTTTAGGCTCATATACCTTAAATTCAATATAGTCGCTTGGAGTGTACTTTTCTTCTTTTAGTTCTCTCCACAGCTTGACTAAGTTCTTTTCCCTAGCCATATCAAATACTATAGCTTCTTTTCTATACTTTCTCTGAGCCTGTTGAGTTCTTTTGTAACTTTCTTTTAAAGTTTTATAATCTATAGCTTTTTCATATAAAGAATTCGACATTTTGGCATCTCCTTTCAAAGCTTGGCAAAATGCCATTGTTCATGTGTTTACACTACTTACCATAGTGAAGGATTAACTCTCCCCTGAAGTTCAAGCTTAAGTCTCAACTGAACTTAAGGGTCTCGTTGGTGAAACCTTAGTCGCACCAATCTAAATACTTACAAGGCGGGACGCCACCCAACGTTAGTATTACGAATATAACTAGAATAGTTATTGAAATAGCGGGCGGAAGAGTACCCAC
>JAYFRK010000446.1:0-3002 GCA_034925975.1 Clostridium sp. | reverse complement strand
TCCTACACTATCCTTTAAACTTCCATCAATAGATATAAGCTTACCCCAAGAATCATAAGTATAACTTACTACCTGTGTACCATTCTTGTCATACAGTCCAATTATATCACCTTGAGCATTTCTAATGTAGTAGTATTCTGTTCCATTTAAATTCATACTTACAAGATTACTATCATCATAGGTATAGTAAATCTTATCAGTACCGTTATCCTCAAAGGTTACTCTATCCCCTGAAAGATGATACTTTGTTATTACTCCATTTACTGTTTTTTCAGTTCTTATGCCGTCAACATCATACTTGAAGCTTATATCTTTACCATTTCCCTTTATGCCTGCTAATTGCCTCCCTTGTTCCCATGTAAAGGTGTAGCCATAATAGGTTAATGGATTTCCTATGTCATCATAGGTGTGATACATTCTCTTTCTTTATTATCTACTTTACTCGCTTTTGTGGTAGTAATTTTAGCTTATAGATTGTTAAGATTGTACTGCCGCCCCCGGCTACTGCTATGCTATAAAATTCTTTAAAGTTTACATACTTATTTTAAATACCTTTGCCTTTTCTTAAATAATCTTACTTAAGTATAAAATACTTTAAACCTAACTCCTACGGTTGGTGATACTTATCACCTTTTTAGGAATATCTAGATTAATATGTAAAAAGTTCATAGCAACACGTGATGTACATATTACTATGAACCTTATAATCTATTTATGACATGTTCTCATATTTTTACACTTTTAGAGTGGAATCTGGTACCTTAGCGGAAGACTGAAAGGATTCCGCTTGCTACTTCCACTCAATCCCAATTTCTCCAAATGAAATTTTACTTTCATATAATCCTTCTTCATCGTTAGAGTCAATCATATCTATCTCTTGACTTGTAAGACAAAGAATTTGATTAGGTTGAGTGATCTTTTGCTTGTATATGACTCTAAGTAAATCGCATTGCTGTTGTGTCATATCATAATATTCCTTCCATTCTTCTATAGCCATATCAATACCCATTAACTGCCTTTCTATTAAAAATCCTCCGTTATCCGTAAAGACTTCATAAGGATCGCTAGAAAATATATCTCTATCATTTCCCCAAAATGCAGTAGTTATCAAAGGTGCTATTGTACCATTAATATTATTTAATAGATATTGTAATGTTTCTTGTTCTACCATCTTTTTTATCTCTTTCTGAGCATCTTTAAAATAACCTGAGTAGCTTATAATCTTATTCTTTCCAATAAGTCGTTCACTATTATCATCACGAAAAGCTCCTGCAATATAGTAATCGCTAAATGTAATTGTTCCCCTAGCACCTTCACTATTTTGTACATTATAATTTATCCCATCCCATGAATGCTCATTTGCTATCTCAGGATAATGTGCAACCATAATTGCATGAGCAATAGATGCAAGAATACATCCTTCCCATAATTTTTGTTTTTTTAATTGAATCTTATAATTATTCATAGATTTCCTCCTATTTATCCCACTTTAGTCTATTTAATTCACGTGAAATCACTCTAGAATTTCCGTAACTATTTGTACCCCCTTTTGATCTTGGAACTATATGATCTATTTGCCATTCATTTTGTTGTGGAGTAATTCCTCTTTGACTTTTTTTAGGTTTTACCAAGTCTTGATGTGGATCTAATGGATCATCTGACTTAACCTTTCCCTTATTCTTTTTTTTATTTTCCTCAATTATTTTTCTTTTTTGAGATGGTGTGAAGTTTTTACCACTGCCAACATTGGATGAATCTTTCAAATGTGAATAAGGACCCGGATTTTGACTAACTGATTTCTTTTTAGTATCCGAAGAAGCAGGATGATAACTATTTGAGGTCATTTTATAAAGCTGTATCCCTTCATATACTAAGATACTAGTACATAAAACCGCTGCTCCTACAACTACCACTGGAGTTGCAACAGCTACCACTTCTACAGCAGTACTTACCATTGTGCCAACTAGACTTATAAAAGCCGAAATCCCATTTTCACCATTTGAATCTAAAAGATTTACGAAATTGTTATTACAATATCCAAACATGTTGTGTGATAATAACTCGCCTAAAGTTCCTATATAGCTATCTATATTGATAAACCTACCCCACTCTGGACTATAGTAACGACTTTGCAAATAATATAAACCTGTCTCGCTATCATAACGATAACCACGATATCTATACGGATTCTTAACTCCTGCACTATCTTTTAAACTTCCATCAATGGATATAAGCTTACCCCATGAATCATAAGTATAGCTTACTACCTGAGCTCCAGTTTTGTCATATAGTCCATTTATATCACCTTGAGCATTTCTAATGTAGTAGTATTCAGTTCCATTTAAATTCATACTTAAAATATTACTGTCATCATCATAGGTATAGTAAATCTTATCAGTACCATTATCCTCAAAAGTTACTCTATCCCCTACGAGATGATACTTTGTTGTTACCCCATTTACTGTCTTTTCAGTTCTTATGCCATCAACATTGTATTTAAAGCTTACATCTTTACCATTTCCATTTATACCTGCTAGTTGTCTTCCTTGTTGCCAAGTGAAGATGTAGCCATCATAGGTTAGAGGATTGCCTATTGTATCATAGGTTATTTCCTTTCCATTAAAGCTTGTAAGCTTATCCTTCCAGTTGGAATCCCCATATCCGTAGGATATTGTTGAAGTCGGTGTTCCCAAAGCTCCTGTTGTGTATAGATATTCTGTTTTATTTAGAATATTTCCTCCGGCATCATAGGAATAAGTTATAGTTTTATTTAATATTTCATTATCTTCTCTTGTAAGCTGATTTAGTTCATCATAGTAATAAGTTATCACCTTACCACCTTCGGTGATTGTTTTAATATTACCATTAGCATGCCTAAATTTTAAGGAGGTTCTATAACCAAGCTATAGAACTAAGCGATTCACACAAAATCATAGATTTTGGTTCTCTGCTTATTTTTCCATTATCGTCTATTTCACTTACTTTTGTAGTAGTAGTGTTTG
>JAYFRK010000492.1:0-2385 GCA_034925975.1 Clostridium sp. | reverse complement strand
AATTGACATAACTAAAACTCCTACTGACCACAATAGAAAAGCCAATTGGAACTCTCCACTATAGTTAAATATCTGCTCCATTAAAAATATTCCTGCACCATAAATTAACGTACTCAAATATAGCATTGCTCTTGATGTCTTAGGGTAGCCCTTTTCCAACCTAAAGGATGCAAATATAGAAAATCCCAGAAATACTACAATAATCAATATCTTTGCAATCTTACCTATATACTCCCAGTTACTCGCTATAAAGCTTAGAATTCCAAGACCTATTAAAATAGAACCAATTGTAACTAATATTTTTATAAAATTTATTCCTGAATCCTCTTCATAGAAAGCCATCATATCATCTAATTGCTGTTGATTTATTATTCCTCTATCCTTATGCTCTGTTAACTCTGTCAGAAAGAATTTATAATTTGATTTACTCAATTTCTTCTTCATTGTCTTTTCCTCCTTCTAAAAGCAACTTGAATTTTTCTAATATATATTCCCTGTCAAAGGAACTGTACCATCTTCTATTGTTTCCATCTATTATTCTATAGTGAGAGCTTATTATATTTTTCTGAACTTTAAATTTACCTTTCACTTCAATGTCTCTCCATAATACTTTCCCACCACCAGTTAAATTTTTAGGCGAATCTATATTTTTAAATACTATAGCTTCCACTAGCTCTATTGGATCCTCACCTAAAATCATCTTCAATATTTCACTTTCTCTGAAAAGACCACAAATTGCTATTACCAAAGTCCATGAAGCTTCTGTTCTTTCCTTTTCAATTTGAATTAAGGTTTTTTTTGAAATTCCTAAAATTTCTACCATTTTATCCTGTGAAAAATTATATTCACTTCTTATAAGCCGTATCTTTTTTGAGACTATATCTATTAGTTCCTCTTGAGTTAATCCATTCATTTCAGCACCTCTATCATATATACACTTTTAATGTATTTTTATATCTTTAGTGTAATTTTACACTATAATAATTCTTTTTACAACTAGTTTTTAATAAATTTTTTCCTTATCTACCAGTCTAAATTGATATATAAATATAGGTTTATTTAAAATAAAACAAATATTAAAAGTAGATTCTCTATTATGGATTAATAATAATTAATATACTAATTTCCTATATCTAAAAATATCTGTCTAAACTAAAGTCTACTCTATACATAATAATTCCTTAAATGCTTATACTATTAACGACATAATATTACATACTTAATTTTAAGGAGTGATTAAAGTGGGCAAAAAGAAGGTTAAAGATAGTAAAGTTATGGATAAGAGAACTTCCAAACCAGATATCATCCATGAAGATGAAATGAAAAAACACAGATCTAAAGGCGTAATCAGAAACACTGATGGGACTGTATAGCAGTAATAGCTTTTAAAAAGGAGATACCTATGTCAAATAATAAAATGAGAAACACACAAAATAATAAAAAAGAAGATGGCAAATTCAAAAAAATTAATATAAAACACGGCCAAGCTGAAAGCTCAAGAGCTGCTTTTAATCCTAACGATGGAAAGGACATAAAAGAATAAAAAGGCATGTTATGTTATAGACAATAAACATTATAGTTAAAAAACTAAAGAGATTACTGTAAAAACTTCAGTAGTCTCTTTAGCACCTAAATATACTCATACTATAAAATTATATCCTATAATTTTATAGATTCTTTTAAGGTATGCCATGCTAGTACTGCACATTTTACACGTGCAGGCATATTGGATATATTCTTAAAGGCTATTGCATCTTCTAACATTTCTAGCTCTTCTTCATTATCAATATCTTTTTTTATCATACTTATAAATGTGTCAACAAGTTTTAATGCCTCTTCTTTTGATTTTCCCTTAATAAGATCTATCATTATAGAAGTTGAAGCTTGGGATATGGCACAGCCATTACCTGTAAAAGAAGCGTCCTCTATCATATCTCCATTAAACTTTATTTCTAAGGATATTTCATCTCCACAGCTAGGATTATGGCCTAATTCTGTAACGTCTGGGTTATTCAAATGATGCTTATTATGGCCACTTTTATTGTGTTCCATTATAAGTTCAGTGTATATTTCATTAAGCTCCATATCCTAACCACCTCCTTACATTTTTTAAACTCTCTATAAAAACATCTATTTCTTCTTTTGTATTATAGAAATAAAAACTTACTCTACAGGTAGCATTTAAATTCATATATTTCATAAAAGGTTGAGCACAATGATGCCCAGATCTCAAAGCAACTCCATAGGCATCTACTATAGAAGCTACATCATGTGGATGTACATCTATCATATTAAATGAAATTACAGCCCCTCTCTCTTTTAAATCCCTAGGTCCGTAAAGTTGTAGATTTGGAACTTCCGTCATTCTCTTAAGAGCATATTCAG
>JAYFRK010000140.1:0-1907 GCA_034925975.1 Clostridium sp. | reverse complement strand
ACAGGGGAATTTTAATAACGAAATTGGGCTTCCTCTTATGATATTTAACTTAGACAATACCTATGATGCTGCTGTACTAGAGATGGGAATGAGTGACTTTGGGGAAATTCATAGGCTTGCAAAGGTAGCTAGGCCAGATGTAGCTATAATAACTAATATAGGTATATCTCATATAGAAAATTTAAAAACTAGAGAAAACATCCTAAAAGCTAAGATGGAAATAACAGATTTTTTTGGCAATGATAATATACTTATTATAAATGATGAAAATGACTTACTATCTACTATTTCCGAAAAGGAGTATAAGGTAGTTAAGATTGGGTTTAACGAAGATGCAGATGTACAGGCAAGTGATATTTTAGTGGATGAAGAACATGTTGAATTTTCACTTGGACATAATGGTGAAGAGGGACGATTTATAGTTCCGGTACCAGGGAAACACAACATTTTAAACTCTTTATTAGCAATTGCAGCGGGAAAGGCTTTGGATATAGAAAATAATGAACTAAAACGAGGAATAAAAAACTTAAGTTTTACGTCTATGCGATTAGACATTGTAAAAGGAGAGAAATTTACTATAATTGATGACTCTTATAATGCTAGTCCGGATTCTATGAAAGCTGCTTTAGAAGTACTAGATACCGTGAAAGGTAGTAGAAAAATTGCTGTTCTAGGTACTATGAGAGAGCTTGGGGTTGATTCCTATAAGTTTCACAAAGAAGTTGCTGAGTATGCTAAAAATAAGAATGTAGACTTACTAATAGCTGTTGGAGAATTTAAAGAAGCATATAGGGAAGGACTTAATCAAGATAACAAATTCAAAGCATTTGAGAATATAGAAGATGCTTCAAATTTTTTAATGGATAATTTTAGAGAAAAGGATGTTATACTTGTAAAAGCTTCTAGAAGTATGAAATTTGAAACTATAGTAAATAGCCTCAAAGGGAAAAATTGCTAAAGGAGATAGAAAAAAATGAGTTTAATGATCTATTCAGTATTGGTTGCCTTCTTTATATCTATTCTTCAAGGACCAATATTAATACCGCTGCTTCATAAGCTAAAATTTGGCCAAAATATTAGAGATGAGGGCCCAGAAAGTCATAAGAAGAAATCAGGAACTCCTACTATGGGGGGAATTATATTTATAATATCATGTATAATTACGGTGTTTATTATTTTAAAAAAACCAGGTTCTGAAACTACTCTTGCTATGTTTGCCTTTGTAGGTTTTGGAATTATAGGATTTATAGATGACTTATTAAAAATAATTCATAAAAAGAATGAAGGACTTAAAGCCTATCAGAAGATGTTACTATTAGTTATTGTTTCTGCTATAGTTGCTTTTTATGCATATAATAGTCCTAAAATCGGAAGCAGTATATTAATTCCATTTACTCACAAAACTTGGGATTTGGGTATGTTTTATGTACCTTTTATAATAGTATATTTTGCAGCTACAACTAATGCTGTTAATCTAACAGATGGATTAGACGGACTTGCGACAAGTGTAACTTTACTTGTAATGACTTTTTTTGCTGTAGTCAGCTATGCAACAGGACATTATACACTTTCAATATTTTGTGCTACTGTAGGAGGAGCGCTTTTAGGATTTTTAAGGTACAATGCTCATCCAGCACAAATTTTTATGGGAGATACTGGTTCATTGGCTTTAGGTGGTGCAGTTGGGGTAGTAGCTATGATACTAAAATTGCCACTAATAGTTGTAATAGTAGGTGGAATCTATGTTGCTGAAACTATATCTGTAATACTTCAAGTTGCATCATTTAAGTTGTTTGGCAAGAGAATTTTTAAAATGAGTCCATTGCATCATCACTTTGAACTAAGTGGTTGGCATGAAACTAAAATTGTAACTGTATTTTCAATAATTACAGTTATATTGAGGTTAA
>JAYFRK010000309.1:0-2564 GCA_034925975.1 Clostridium sp. | reverse complement strand
TATCTTCCGAACTTAAGAAACAGTCTTTCTCTCTCATATAATTTAATAAAAGGCTTGTATATTTTTTCAAATTTCTATCTATATTGTCCTCAAAAAACGTTAGCATTTCTTCAATATGCTTACTGACATCATCCCTAGTTCCAAAAAAAACATTATCCACATATTCCTTAAAATCATCATCTAAATTCATAGCCATAGTCATAACATCTTTACTTATCATATATCCTGAAGAGTTTACATATAGTTTTGAATAATCCTCTATTCCTTTAATTATAGCACTATATGCCATATACATTCCATTATTGGTTAGGTACTTTCTGCATACGTTCATGCTTTTTAATAGATCACCTAAGTAGACCATATTCCATTTTTCCTTATCTACATCTGGATAATATCTTCCCATATCATATTTAGCTGTAATCTCTTCATCCTTTGAAAATACTAATCTTGATGATACAAATATTCTATGTATAAACCCACCTAAAAGCTCTTCTTTATGTAGACTTAATAGTTTTTCTTTACTCATCAACTTTATATGTACACGTACTCCCTCTTCCTCAGTGTATATATTAACTCTACGTTCTATTTTATCTTTAGAAATAACAAATAAGTCAATATCTGATTGTTGCCAGAGGTCACCTGTTATAATACTACCAAAAACCATTGCAGCAAGAATTGAATCATTTTCCTTAAGTCTGTCAATTAATGAATTAAAAGCTTTTTGGTATTTTTGAATTGTATTAGCCATTTTAAACTCACCCCACCCCACTATTATTTTTTATTATAAACACATTAGTATTTAAATACAATCACTATATTAAAATATGATTAGATAATAACTTTTCTTATTTTAATATCTTCCATAAAGTCGCATTTACTGCATTTAAATATATGAATGCAATAGTCTCCATAGTCATCAATGGGATCTTCTGCACTGTAATTACCAAAGAATTCTTGCTTTCTCCCTTTATCCACCATGTTACTATTACATTCTCTGCATTTAAATTCTACGTGATTTATTTCATTACATACAGGACATACCATCTCCATATAAAATGACCCCTTTTCATTTTAGATAAGATTATTATTATCATTATGTAATAAAAATAAACCATAAATTATACTATATATTTTTTACACTTATTATGAACTTCTTCATCAACCATGGCCACAATTCTAGTTCCTTCTTCTTTGTATTCTTCTTCTAATACTTTAGCAGACCTATGTAATAAAGCCGCAATAGCAGTATCAGTGTAAGGTACTAAATATTCAACTTTTTTTAAAGGATTAGGCAACTTTCTGCATATAGTAGCTAATAGTTCATGAAGATTTAAACCTTCTTTAGCGGAAATCTCTATAATTTCCATGTTGCTATATTTATCTCTTATATTTTTTATATCATCTATATTTGCCTTATCTATCTTATTCAATAGAAGCACTATAGGTTTATCTATAGCCTCCAGCTCACCTAAAACTTCATTAACAGCTTCAATTTGTTCATAAGCTTTATTTGATGAAACGTCTACTACGTGTAAAAGCAATTCTGAATTTATTACTTCCTCTAAAGTTGATTTAAATGCTTCTACTAAATCATGAGGAAGTTTTCTTACAAAACCTACTGTGTCAGTTAAAGTTATTAGTCTGTTGTCAGGCAAAATTACTGCCCTAGTAGTTACATCTAGAGTGGCAAACAGCATATCTGCCTCAAATACTTTTTCTTTTTGAAGTATATCCCTTGGTGAAGCAATTTCACACAATCTATTTCTTAATGTAGATTTACCTGCATTTGTGTATCCTACGAGGGATACTTTTGGAATACTCTCTCTACTCCTTTTATCTCTTTGAATCTCTCTATTTTTTCTGATTTTCTCCAATTCCTTAGTAAGATCGTGTACTCTGTCTCTTATATGTCTTTTATCTATTTCAAGTTTTTTCTCTCCTGGACCTCTTGTTCCAATTCCACCGCCTGTTCTGGATAGAATAGCTCCCATTCCAGTTAATCTTGGCAATCTATATTTAAGTTGAGCAAGCTCCACTTGAATCTTGGCTTCCTTACTTTTTGCTCTTCTAGCAAATATCTCAAGAATAAGTGTAGTTCTATCTATAACCTTAGTCCCTGTATATGTCTCTATGTTTCTAATTTGAGATGCAGCTAATTCATCATCAAAAATAATTATATTTGCATTTTTTGCCTGTCTTAGCATTCCCACCTCTTCAACTTTTCCTTCTCCTATGAAGAATGCAGTGTCTATCTTACTTCTTCTTTGCAAAACCTTTCCAACTGTTTTAACGTTGCAAGCCTTTGCCAATTCCTCTAACTCATCTAAACTCTCTTCATCTTCTATGCCAACTAAAATTGCTCTTTCACCTTGTTCTTCGTACACTTCATTGTTTTTTAAACTATCTTCAATATGATTTATTATTTTTAATATGTTTAATTGAAGCGTTTCTTCTAAGCCCATAGGCTTTGTTACTTCTGCAATTAATTTATCCTCTTCTATTGCACAAAAACCTAATGTTATTTCTTTACACTTTCCATCTTCTACTCCTATTGCTGCCATGCA
>JAYFRK010000625.1:0-21321 GCA_034925975.1 Clostridium sp. | reverse complement strand
TACAGCCATATAGCAGTAATTATAAATGCAGTTATATCTGCTAATGGGGCTGCCATCCAAACTCCATTTATATGGAATACTTTCGGAAGAATTATAAGAAGAGGAATTAGTACTATCACTTGTCTAAGTAATGATAATATCATAGATACTTTAGCTTTTCCTATAGCCTGAAAAAAGTTAGAACCTACTATTTGAAAACCTATAATAGGAAGCATACATAAAAATATCCTTATTCCACTAACTCCCACATTGAGCAATTCATTGTCAGTCTTATTAAATATACCTATCAAAGCTTGAGGAAATGCTTCTACTGCTATAAATCCTAAAATTCCTATACTAATAGAACCTAGTATAGCTAATTTAAGAGTTTCTTTAACCCTTCCATATTCTTTTGCTCCGTAGTTATATCCAATTATAGGCTGTGATGCCTGATTTACAGATATCATAGACATTATAATAAGCATACTTATACTATTTATTATGCCCATAGCTCCAACTGCTAAATCTCCTCCATAGGTCATTAACTGTTTATTGAATATAATATTAACAAAGCTTCCGGCTACTTGCATTACGAAGGGAGCCATACCTATAGATATAATTCCCTTTAATATTTCCCCTTCAATTTTGAAATTCTCTCTTCTTAATTTTAACACACTATTTTTTCCTCTAAAATGTGCTAATACCCAAATTGTATTTGCAAATTGAGAAATAATAGTAGCAAGTGCTGCTCCTTTAACTCCCATATGAAATACAAAAATAAATATCGGATCTAAAATTATATTTAAAAATGCTCCAATTAACATCGTACGCATTGCAACGGTTGGATTTCCTTCTGAACGTATAAGATTATTCATTCCAAATCCTATATTTTGAAATATAGTACCAAGCAATATTATAGATAAATAGTCATCAGCATAAGCCATTGTGTTATTGCTTGCACCAAAGGATCTTAATATAGGCCCTTTTATTAAAAAAGCTAAAATACTGACTATAATTGAAGTTATACATAATAATACAAAAGTATTTCCTAAAATCTTTTCTGCCCTATCCTTATCTTTTTTTCCTAAGTTTATAGAAGTTAATACTCCTCCACCCATTCCCATAAGCATACCAAATCCCGAAGTCATAACCATAATAGGAAAGGTAATACTTAATCCTGCTAAGGCTAGAGATCCAACTCCTCTACCAATGTATATTCTATCAACAATGTTATAAAGTGCGTTTACTAATGTTCCTATTATTGCTGGAACAAAAAATTTAATTAGAAGTTTTCCTATTTTCTCTTGTCCTAATTCTTTTGATCTATCCATAAACCCTCCATCTTATATTACTATTTGTTTTCTTTAAAATATTTACATGCGTTGCTAGACATTTTTTGAAGAAGCTCTAATGTCATTCTCATATCTTCGTCTGTAAAATCAGATGCAATAATGTGATTCCATGAAGTTAGAACTTCAATAATCTTAGGTTTTATTTCTAATGCTCTATCTGTAACGTATACCTTATAGGCTCTTTTATCTTTTGTATCTCTTTCTCTTCTTATATAGCCTTGTTCCTCTAGTTTACTTATAGCCCTTGCAGTAGTTCCTTTATCTATACTTAATTTATCAGCTAATTCCTCTTGGCTAATTCCATCTTTTTTATACAGATTTATTAAGAAAATATATTGGCCACTTCCAATATTATAACTTTTAAGCTCCTTGTTTATATAACTCTGAGAAATTCTATATAAAGTTGATATCCATTTTCCTATGGAATTATTATTTATATCCATTCTTAGGCCCCCTCAAATACGATTGCATGCGCAACTATATTATATCTGAATTTAGTTGTGTTTGCAACTTTCTTATTAGAAATTAAAAGCTAAGTATTAAATACTTAGCCTCTTTTTTTATTCTGTTATGTTATATACGTATAATTCATGCAGTGCTCTAGTTGCCATTACATAAGCCATTTTATCCTCTTCAGTATTCTCTCCTGAGTTAACCACTATAACAGCATCAAATTCTAACCCCTTAGCAAAGTAAGACGGCAAAGCTACTTCCCCTTTATTATAGATAATATCTTCTCTATCTATAATTTTTATCTTTATTCTATCCTTGATTAATAAAGCTATCCTCTCTGTCTCCTCAAGATTTTTACACACTATTGCTATGCTTTCAAACCCTTCTTTAGCTAGGTTTTGCAGGTTATCATGAATTTCTTCTACTAAGGCTTCATAATTTGAGAAGTTCTTTTCTATAACCTCTTTTCCACTTCTAACAATAGGAATTATTTTTTCTTCTTTTAAATACTTATTAGCATATTCCATAATTTCTTTAGTAGATCTATAACTCTTGTTTAAAGCAAAATATTCTAGATTATCAAATATATTTTCTAATTCCATCATTGGAGAAGTGCCTTCTATTGGTACCATCCTTTGATTTCTATCCCCTACAATAGTATAGCCTTTACACTTAGTAAGCTCTTTAATCACTATAAATTGAAGCAGACTATAATCCTGAGCTTCATCAATAACTACATGTCTAATTTCTTCTTGTATCTTTAAACCTTCTAGTTTTATCTTTAAGTACAAAATAGGAGCTAAATCATCTATAGTAAGTCTTCTGTTTCTATTTAGTCCATTATAGATTTCTATACAGCTTTCATTATTCATCCAATCTAAAGAATCCTTAGCTTCTATAACCTTTTCAATAACCTCTCTAATTTTAAGTTTTCTTTTAAATCTTAAATCACTTTCTTGAATATTTTTTTGTTCTTCACTTAGGCTAGAAATAGTATCTTTATACCACTTTTCTATCTTTCTAACCTTCTCATCTCTTGCATCTTTGATTTTTGCGAATAGAATTCTCTTTATCTTTGCACTCCTTCTAAATAAAGGCATGCTACTATAGTAATTAAATAGTTCTTCTATAGCTTCTTTAGGAACTATCTTTAAGTCTCCTAGATATAAATCTTTTGCCTTAAAATATTTGTTGTTTAAGGTATCTATAAATTTATCTAATTCCTTAATGTAACATACAGATGTTTTAAAAAGAATTTCATCAATAAATTCTTTTTCTTTATTTATTACTTTCTCCATGTATTCCCTAAAATCCATAACATCTCTTAATTCTAGGATATCTAAGGCAAAATCCACAAAAGTCTGCTGTCTTACACCTATTTCTCCAAGGCTCGGAAGAACCGTAGATATATATTCCATAAATATTTTATTAGGTCCTAATATTAAAACCTTATCCTGCAGAAGCTTTCTATAGTTGTATAGAAGATAGGCAACCCTATGAAGAGCTATTGTAGTTTTTCCACTACCTGCTATTCCATCAACTACTATGGTCTTTTCTCTTGGCTGCCTAATAATGTTGTCTTGTTCAGCCTGTATAGTCATTATTATGTCTTTAAGCTTTTCTCCCGTATTTTTGCTCAAAACCATTTGGAGTATTTCATCCTTTACATCTAGTTCTGAATCAAACATACCTAAAAGCTGTTCTCTTTTTATTATAAATTGTCTCTTTCCTAATATATTAGCATCTACTTTTCCCATTGGAGCATCATAACTAGCTTCTCCTAACTTACCTGCATAAAAAAGAGATGCAATAGGTGCCCTCCAATCCACAACAATTGGTTCAAAAACATCTTCAGGAGTAACTCCAAATCTTCCTATATAAATAGATTCTTTTTCCTGGTAATCTTTTTCATTAAAATCTACTCTTCCGAAATAAGGAGTAGTTTGAAGTATAGCATATTCTCTCAGCTTTCTGTCTATGGCCTTAAATGCCTCTTCACTTACAAATTTCTCGTGATCAAAATACTCTATTAGTTTATCCTCATCATCTCTATACTCTTCTATGGTTTTCTTTCTAGATTCAAGTAAACTTTGAGTTAAGTTTGTCCTTTTATCTATATAATTTCTAATCTCATCTTTTATTATTTTAATAGTTTCTTCTAACTTATTTTTTTCTTTTTCTAATTCTAACTCTTTTTCGATTTCGTTTTCTAGTTCTCTATTCTCCATATAAATCATTCCTTTTCTAAAATATTTAAGGAAATATAATGCTTAATAATATAATGTATTTACATCCTACTATTAAGCATCACTACATATCATCTTATTCTAATTATTCGAATTTGTAATTTCACTTTGTTCTTTATTTTCTGCTATTTCTTCTACTATATTCTCTTTATCATTAAATTCTTTAATGATACCCATAAATTCTTCTCCTGTAAGAGTTTCTTTTTCTATAAGTCTTTCTGAAATAGCTGTTAAAAGCTCTCTATTATTTCTTAATATTTCTTTAGCCTTTTCATGAGACTGTTTTATGATATTTAAAGTTTCTTCATCAATAATAGCAGCTGTTTCAGCACTACAATTTCTAACTGGCCTTCCGTCTAGATATCTATTAGAAACTGATTCTAGTGCCATCATATCAAATCTTTCAGTCATACCATAGATAGTAACCATATTTCTTGCTGTTTGAGTTGCTTTTTCTATATCATTTGATGCACCAGTGGAAATAGAATTAAACTCTGTCTCCTCTGCAGATCTTCCTCCAAGCATTACTGCTATTTGATCCATCATCTCTTCTTTACTTACCAAATACTTTTCTTCCTCTGGTAACTGCATAGTATAACCAAGTGCCCCTAGAGTTCTTGGAATTATAGTAATCTTGTGTACTGGATCAGTGTGTTTTAATAGTGCAGCTACCAGCGCATGGCCAACTTCATGGAATGCAACCGTTCTTTTCTCCTTATCGGACATTATTCTGTCCTTTTTCTCTTTTCCTGCAATTATTATTTCCACAGCCTCTTCTAAATCTTCCTGTATAACACTAGTCCTTCCCTTCTTAACTGCAAGAAGAGCAGCTTCATTTACAATATTAGCAAGATCTGCACCTACAGCTCCCGGAGTAGACTTTGCTATATCTTCAAGAATAACATCCTCAGATATTTTTACTTCTTTAGCGTGTACCTTTAGTATTGCTTCTCTTCCTTTTAAGTCAGGAGTGTCAACTATAACTCTTCTATCAAATCTACCTGGTCTTAAAAGTGCTTTGTCTAATACCTCTGGTCTATTGGTTGCAGCTAAAATTACTACACCTTTCGAAGAGTCAAAACCATCCATTTCAGCTAAAAGTTGATTTAACGTCTGCTCTCTTTCGTCATTTCCTCCACCTATACCATTATCTCTACTCTTTCCTATAGCATCAATCTCATCAATAAATACTATACATGGGGCTTTTTCCTCTGCTTGCTTAAACAAATCTCTTACTCTTGCAGCTCCCATTCCCACAAACATTTCTACAAAGCTTGAACCTGATAATGAGAAAAATGAAACCTTTGCCTCTCCTGCTACTGCCTTAGCCAGCAAGGTCTTTCCTGGTCCGGGAGGCCCTACAAGAAGAGCTCCTTTAGGAAGCTTTGCTCCAATAGCAGTATATTTATCTGGATTATGCAAGAAATCTACTATTTCAGCCAAGGATTCCTTTGCTTCATCCTGACCTGCTACATCCTCAAATGTTTTTCCTGTCTCGTTTTCAGCATAAATTTTAGCATTATTTTTGCCAAAAGACATAACTCCGCTTCCCATTCTTTTTTCCATACTTCCAAATATAATTCTACCTATAAGCATAAAAATTATAATAGGAAGTATCCACTCAATAAAAAACTTTTTTATTGGATCATTGTTACTAACTGGACCATCATATTCAATATTAGATTCTTTTAATTTATCTATAAGAGGTCTCATATTACCTTTTTCAATATTTGTAGTATATTTTATTTTTTGGTTTACACCTTTTTCATTCTTTGGTACTATAACTATTTGATTATCAGTTATTTGTACTTCTTTTATAGTCTTTTGGGCTATCATTTGCTCAAATTCACTATATTTTATATGCTCTGTTTTTACACTTCTAAGCAGTGAATTTAATATAAGGAGCAGCATGGTAACTACCGTTACATAATACATTAAGTACCTAAACTTTTTATTTTTAAACATTTTATGTCCTCCTATAACTAATTTGTAAACAAAGTAATTTATGCTATATCAGTTTCATATATATTAATATAAAATTTTTTTACTTTAAATAACTACCTAATATTATTGACATAACTTCACCTTGACTTTCAATAAGTATATAATTTAGAGCATATTATTTCACAATTAAATCTATAACATAGCTATTATACATTTAATATGAATACTCTACAAGGAATTATATTCTAATGAAAATTATATCAGATATTTCAGCAGATAACTAAAATTTAAATATTTTTCACAATAATTTAAAATATGCCAATCCTTTTATTGACTTTGAAACCAACTAATAATACAATATAAAGTAAGAGTAAGAAAATGAAAAATTTTAATTAGTAAACAACAAGTCATACATGGAACAGAAATCTCGTATTTCCCTCCCACATCCATGTATGGCGTTTTTTATTTAAAAGGAAGTGTTTAAATTGAATGCTATAAAGACCTATGGAAATATTATAAAAAATTCTATGAATAAACCACAAAAATCTTTAAAATTGATTAAATTAGGCCTAAATCTTGAAAACTTCAGACTTTCAGTCTTTCCAGACAAATCTCTCCCACCATCATTACAATATCTGAATAAAATATGCATAAAATACATATTAGAACCTCTTATACATCCAAATTCATCAGCCTTAGTTAACCTATTTGCCCTTGCTGAAATTCTTCATGCAATGGATATATACCCATTGTTTATAGAAGCCTTTTCTTCTTTTTTGTCTGGATTTAATTGTGAAGACTATTTTATAGATTATGCTTCTAATTGTGGCTTATCCGAAACCTTATGCTCTTATCATAAAACTTTCTTAGGTGCAATTGACTCTAACCTTATCCCTAAACCAAAATTCGCAGTAACTACCTCCATGATATGTGATGCAAATATAAATACCTTTAATTATATCTCAGATAAATATAATATTCCTTTGTATATTTTAGATATACCATATGAATATAGTAATGACGCTAAGAAATATGTAAGTAATCAATTAAAAGAAATGGTATCCATGATTGAAGATTCAACCAATAAGAAACTTGATGAGGATAAATTAAAGTCTGTATTAAAAATTGAAAATGAATCTATAAATTATAATAAAAAATTTTTTAAAAGTCTATCAAAAAAATATTTTCCTAATACCCTTACCTTTGAGATGTACAAGGTTTTTCTATCTCATGTAGCTATGGGTAGAATTGAAACCTATAATTTTTATAAAATGCAATATAGCGATATAGAAAGGTTTCCTGAATCTAAGGGCAAAAGATTCTTATGGATTCATCTCCTTCCTTTTTACCATGAATCCCTAAAGGAATACTTTAACCTTAATGAAAATAACCAGCTTCTTGCTTGCGATTTAAATTTCAATCATATGGAAGAACTTGATTTTAATAGTCCCTATGACTCTTTAGCAAGAAAATTAATTTTAAATCAGTATAACGGAAGCTTTAAAAATAAAATAAAAAATATCGTTACTATGAGTAAAAATTTAAATGCAGATGCCATTATAAACTTTTGTCATTGGGGATGCAAACAATCCAGTGGAGGAACCATGCTTTTAAAAGAAGCTCTTGTTAAAAACAATATACCGTTTCTCTCTATAGATGGTGATGGTATTGATAGACGAAATATGGGAAATGGACAAATAAAAACAAGGCTGGAAGCTTTTTTAGAAATAGTAGAATCTCTTGACAGAAAGAAGGTTATATAATGATATACTATGTATGTAAATACACTCCCACTCATGTGCTAGAATGTTTTGGTGAAGAAACTAAAAGAATTGATCCCTATATATATAACTTTGACAAGTCTGATGCATTAATGCATCCTAATATATGTTCTTATGGAAAGTCTATTTTAGAATACTGCTTAAATAATAATATTGAAGAACTTGTTTTAATTAATTGCTGCGACAGTATAAGAAGATTATATGATGTATTAAGTTTAAAAGGCAGACTTAAATTTTTACATCTAGTAGACCTCCCTAGAAAAAATACTTGCTGTTCAATTAACTTATTTAAAAATGAAATTCTAAAATTGATTGAGCACTATGAAAGCTATAAACATATACATTTTGACATTAGTAGATTTAGCCAAATAGCCAGATCTTTAGATAATATCCATTCAAGCTATGCTTATGAAAATAATAAAGTAAATTTAGTCTTGCTAGGGGCTAGATGTAAACCTTCCTTAATTAACTTTATAGAAAATTGTGATGCTAAAGTAGCCTATAACTATACTTGTACAGGTGATAATTTATACTATGATAAGTTTCAAGAAAATGAAGATCCCTTGCTATGGTATGCTAAATCCATTCTTGAGTATTTTCCCTGTCTTAGGATGGCTGATTTAGAAAAAAGAAAAGAACTCTTATACGAAAATAAAGGTAAGTTTCATGGTATTATATATCATACAATAAAATTTTGTGATTTTTACTCTTACGAATATGCCAAATTAAAAAATAATATCAACATTCCCATGTTAAAAATAGAAACAGATTATACTGAACAAAGTGAAGGACAGATGAAGACAAGAATAGAAGCCTTTATAGAATCTTTAAAGCCTAAATTATCCACAGGTCTCCAAGAAAAAAACTCTACACCTGTGGAAAAATCCAATGATAAACTCATATTTATGGGAATAGACAGTGGCTCTACTTCTACTAACGCAGTAATAATTGATAAAAATAAAAATATACTATCTTATTCCGTAGTTAGGACAGGCTCTAAAAGCTCAATAGGAGTAGAAAATGCATTGAATACTGCATTAAAAAATGCCAATCTTATACCTAGTGATATATCTTTTATAGTATCTACAGGCTATGGAAGAACTAACATTTCTTTTGCTAATGAAAGTGTAACAGAAATAACATGTCATGCTAAAGGAGCTAACTTTGTTAATCCTGATATAAACACTATAATAGATATTGGAGGTCAAGATAGCAAGGTGATTAGACTTGATAGCGCTGGAAATGTAATAGATTTTTCAATGAATGACAAATGTGCTGCCGGCACAGGTAGATTCTTAGAAATGATGGCTAGAACCCTTGAAATTTCAATAGAACATATGGGTTCACTTTCTTTAGGATGGAAAGAAAATATAGCAAGTACAAGTATGTGTAGTGTATTTGCTGAATCAGAAGTAATTTCACTAATTGCAGATAACAAAGAAAAATCAGATATAATTCATGGACTTTGCAATTCTATTGCAAGTAGAACTATATCCCTTCTAGATAGAGTGAAAAAACAAGGCAAATATATGATGACTGGAGGAGTTGCTAAAAACATAGGTGTTGTAAATGCTATAGAAAAAAGATTAGGGGAAACAATTATTATTCCTGATGAACCCGAAATTATTGGTGCCCTTGGAGCAGCAATAATTGCTTCAGAAAAAGGTGTTAAGTAGTCTATACTTAACACCTTTTTCTATTTAACTGCTTCTTCTCCGTATACAAATTTTCCAAATCTATTAAAAGGAAATACTACAAATCGTGCTTTTCCTTTTATATCACTTTTATCTATGTAGCTTTGCTGCCAATACCTACTATCCCAAGAATTCTCTCTATTATCACCTAAAAAGAAATACTTTCCTTCTGGAACTTTAAATTCTCCACCTTTTCCACCATTATAAACCACGTATGGCTGATCAATTTTTTTGCCATTTACATATACATCTCTATTTTCATCTATTTTTACAGTATCTCCTGGAAGTCCTATAAGTCTTTTAATCAAAGTTTCTTTAAGTTCATCTGAATAAAATACAACTATATCTCCTGTCTTCAACTTTTCTTTATTATATATTCTGGTTACAATAATTCTATCTTTAGGTTTAATTGTAGGATACATAGATTTTGTAGGTACTGATACCTGAAAAAATAGAAATTTATTAATTAAAACCGCAATGAACACTGCAGCAGCAACAGGCACAATCCACTCTTTAAAAAAGTTTTTAGATTTCATAAGTCTACCTCCACTTCATAATGTACTACATAAAACATTTTATCATAAAAATCAAAACATACCAGTAGATTATTATATATATTAAAATATATTAATACAAATTTTAAAAATTACGTACCTTTTACATTTTAATGAATAAATTATAGTGTAAGCAAATTTAACGAGGTGAATATGCTTGGCTTATTCCAGTAGAGAATTATTAGCAAGAATTATTAAATGTGAAGCTGGCGGAGAAGGAGATAACGGCATGAAAGCTGTTGCTACCGTTATTATGAATAGAGTTAGAGTCCCTTATGGAGAATATCAAAGGATTGGTCAAGGTGACATTAGAAAAGTAATCTATCAGGAAGGCCAATTTGACTGTGTACGTTCTACCCTTGCGGGAGCAGCTAATCCACAAACAATTTGGGCAAATCCTCCTGATCAAACACACTATGATATTGCAGATTGGGCATTATCCGGAAATAGATTATTTACTATAGGTTATTCATTATGGTACTTTAATCCCTTTATACCTACATGCCCATATACTTTCCCACGAAATGGAACAGGAAGTTTCCAAGTTAGAGTAGGAGACCACTGTTTCTACAATCCTACAGAATTGTACGCTCAAACTTAGTTTATAATTATTTAATTATATTATTTATTAATTAACAAGGAGGCTATTTTTTAATGGAAGATTGGTTAGATTTTGATTTTAGGCAAATGCCCATGGTACAAAACCCAGCCTATGGCCAAATGCCAATGACTGCATGGCCAACTCCACAGGCATTACCATATCCCCCAATGCAATACACTCCATTTCAACCACAACCTACTGCACCTTTAGAGCAAGTTCAAGTTCCTCAATCTGTAACTCCACCTACGCCTACAGGATTTCCTCCTACATCTACAGGAGGACCAACTTTTGAATACCAACCTGGAGCACCAGTAGAAAAAGATACATCATATACCCAAGGTTATTTAAAAACTCAAATTGGCAAAAGAGTGCGTATTGAATTTTTAATTGGTACAAATATGCTAACTGATAGAATAGGTACTTTAATGGAAGTAGGAATTAGTTATGTTATTATACAACCAGTTGATACAGATGATCTATTGCTAGCAGATATATACTCAATAAAATTTGTTACTATTTATCAATAACAAACAATACTTAATGTATAAATAACCCCTTAAACCTAAGGGGTTATTTATACAATATTAACATAACATAATTTTTATATTGCTCTTTTTAGAGCATCTATTAACCACATACGGAATTTTTCTACATCTATGTCTAAGCAAATATTAGCATTATTTTTTTCGCCATAATATCCATTAAAATCTACTATTGTAAAACCAGATGTATATCTTCCTGAAGTTTCTACATCTACATAGCAGGATTTTGTTTTAAATAAATCTGGTCTAAGTAGGTACGCAATAGCGCATGAATCATGCATTTTTAATCCTGTTTTTAAATCTCCACTTCTATAATGTTGAAATAATGAATATAGCATATTTCCTGTCTTATTTAAACTCTTTATCTCTTCTACATCTTCTGAAGTTAAAACTGCTTTATTAGTGACGTCTAGTCCGCACATTACAATATCTATTTCTGATTTAAAAACTATCTTTGCAGCTTCCGGATCTACAAAAATATTAAATTCTGCTGCTGGCGTATGATTTCCTCCTGATGCAGAGCCCCCCATTAAGACTATTTTCTCTATATTATTTTTACACTCTGGGTAGAGGGAAAGTAATAATGCAATATTAGTAAGAGGTGCTATAGGTACAAGTGTAATTGATTCTTTACTATTTAATATTATATCCCTCATTTCCTCTACCGCATGTCTAGATTCTATATTTCTTTTAGGCTCATAAAAATCATATCCATCCAGCCCTGAGTTTCCATGGATATCACTAGCATCTTCTAGTTCTCTTATAAGCGGTTTTACAGCCCCCTTAGCTACAGGAATATTTTTATCTAAGAATTCTACAAGCTTTAGTGCATTTTTTGTAGTTTTATCTACCGACACATTTCCAGATACTGTTGTAATAAGCTTTAGGTCAATTTCTTCATGGCACATAGCTATAACTAATGCTACAGCATCATCTATACCTGGATCTGTATCTATTATTATATTCTTCTTTTTTATCAATTTTAGTACCTCGCTTATATAAATTTTTACAAAAAAAATTTATCCCAAATATTTATTTATAATTTTGTATAGAATAAATATCAGAAAACTCTATATTTATTCTTTCTATTTTACTTTCATATATAGCATTTATTTTATTCTCTTCATTTTCTACTATAACCGCTGGCAAGCTAATTATAAATTCACTACCTTCACCTTCTCGACTAATAACCTTTATATTGCCACCATGCATTTCAACGAAAGATTTTACAAGATACAATCCTATACCTGAACCTTCATTTTGTCTTGACAAAGATCGATTTGCCTGTTCAAATCTCTCGAAAATTGACTCTTGCTTATCTTCAGGAATCCCTTCGCCTTCATCTTTCACAGATATAGTTACACTTTCACCCTTGTCCTCTAATGTAACACATATTTTTCCGCCTGAATAGGTATATTTGAAAGCATTTGAAAGTAAATTTAAAATTATTCTTTCAATTTTATCATGGTCAAAAGCCATTATTTTTTCCTCAACATTAGTATCAAATATTAATTCAATATCCTTGCTTTCTATATAATTGGCTACTGAAAGTGTTATATCTTCAACTACGCTAACTATATTGTTATTTTCAGAATTAAGCTTTAAAAATCCAGAATCTAACCTAGTTATATCTAAAAGATTATTAACTAATCTCATAAGTCTAAAACAATTCTGTTTCATCATTTTTAAATAAGATTTACATTTATCAGCATTGCTTCCACTACATTTATCTACATATATATCCATAGTTTGAATAGCAACATAAATTACATTAATAGGTGTTTTTATTTCATGAGATATATTAGTGAAAAACTCTGTAATAAGCGCATTATATTCCCTAGTTTCGCTTAATAATCTCTCATTATTTTCTACATCTTTTTTTAATGCCTCTATCTCTTTTTCAGAAGTAATATTAAGTAAAAATGTTAATACTGCTGGTTTACCTTCATATATAAAAAAAGAGGAAGTATTTCGCACTGCAATAGAATTGCCGAAACAATCCAATATATTCTCCTCTTCTATAACTTTCGATAATTTATTATTGCATATATTTGTATACTTATTTTCTATTAACCCTTTACAATCTTTAGGGTAATATTTATATAACAACGCCTCATTTAGCTTCAACGGATCATCGTACCCCAAAAGTCTTGCAGTACTTTCATTAGCATAAATAATCTTTCCATCCTTATGCACAATAAGAGCATTCTCCGAATTTTCAAATAACATTTCAAAACAAATATTGTTCTTTAAAAGCATTTCCTCAATTGAATGCCTGCTCTTATCACTCTCTTCTAATTCATTGCTTAATATATAAAGTTTCTCTTCTGTTCTCTTTTTATATTCTTTTTCAATATCTACATAATATCCGAGCACCCAGGTAACAAATACGTATATTCCTACAATGATTAAATCTCCTTCGAAATTTTTATTAATACCATTAATAGTAGGTGCATATATAAAGTCAAATCCTAGTATTATGAAAGATGAGATTAGTGTTGTAATCATCCCATACCGTAATCCGCCTTGAATAACTGTTATTATTATCAAAAGTAAAAATATATACTTCACTTCGCTTTGATAAGAATTAGAAAAATACATAGCAGCAGATAGAAATACAATAAAAAACAGAATTTCAATCCAGCTAAGAAGCTTATAATTAGAAGTTTGTAAAGTTATTTTATTGAATGCAAACCATACAATATAAATTAGCACAGTAGCACATAACAATAAAGTCATAGAGTTTAAACTAAACGTTCCATCTATCTCATTTAAAAACTTCCAATAGTTTGGCAAATTCTTGTATATAGCAATTTCAGTGAATAGTATTATTGCAATTTTTACAATAGATATCATTATAGCAATATTATTTTCACTTGCCTCACTAGCTCTTTTCATCTGTAAACCTCCAAATATAATAAATAAAACAACTAAAAAATCATATGCATAGAAAGTATAAATTTCTTAATAACACTTCATTACTTTCTATGCAATAGATAATTTTTTCATTTCACTTATATTAATCAACTATTACTTTCTTAAGCAATCTGGTTCTTCTGGTTGATAATATCCCCATATACATGCTGATGCTGAAACTGATAAAGCCATAATTGTGCAAATACTTGTCATAAGAACAGTAAATAATTTTCTCATTCTTCCTTTCATATTAATTTACCTCCTCTCAAAAATATATTTTAAAACAGCGTCAAGTTTATTAAGAATCTTTGCTCCATTACCCGTAAGCGTAATAGATTGCCATAATGAGCCTAAACTTATACATTCTATGGCTTTTATATACCATAAATTAGAATTTAATTTGTATAACCATAATATAGCTATGATAGTTATTAAATATATGAACACTATTATTATTGAACAGGACTTAAATCGCTGTTTTAATTCAATGTTATTAATTGGCTTCTTAATACTATCTACAGGTGATTTTTTGATAACTATTATCAGTGATACTAACACGCATATAATTCCAAGTATCCCAACAGTAAATATATTAATACTACATAGAAATTTATCTATTAATAATCCAAATCCAGTAGCAATAAATGTTCCTATAGCGACACATCTGCTTGGTGAAGATGCATGTACACCTCCTGAATATTTTCTTAAAATGCTTACTATAACTGAAAACAAAAGAGCCTCATAAAAAACTCCAAAAATTAAACTAATTCCAGAAGTCCAAGTTACTCCCCATATTATCTGAAGTAAGCTCATAGCACCATATATCACTACTTTTTCACGAGTTTCATCAATATTCAAAATTGTTCTTGACCTAATTCCTATATTAATAGCTATCTTTTCAGTTAGATACAATTTTTAAACCTTCTTTCTTTTTTTAAAAATAATTTCAGTAAAAAAATTGATAAACTCATAAATATTAATGATGGAAAACCTAATATACATTTCATTGTAAAATTAGTAAGTTCACTTTTTATATTTATTCCTAATATATTAAGTATAAACAAATTAGCAATTTCACTGCCCCAAAGTATTAGAGTCATAATAATAGTACTATATATAGACTTCAATATTGGTATACCTATAACAATAAGTATACACACCGTTAGAACATTGTTAACTATAGTATGCACGCCATAATGTATAGGAAGTTCTCTTACAAAAAAAATTGTTAAAGCTAATGCTATACTAGAAAATATATAATTTTTAGCTTTAATCTCTTGTCTAGAAATTACATATATTCCCCACATAAAAATCATCATTTCAGGGATGAGTCTTAAAAAGAATTCAATTAGAGTTAGTTTTAACATACTTCTATTGTCCTTTCACAATTAACACTAAGTTACTACAAAAATACTACACAAAAGTAAAGTTATTTACATTTATTACTTATATTAATGTATTTTCAACTTATATAACTATTATATTTATTATTATTCTACATTTTAGGCTAATTTCCTCTTTTATACATAATTTTTCTATAAAATATTTTATTATCCAATAATAGCTTATGCTCTACATAATTTTATTAAATGTATTATATAAATTCATATTAATATAGATTTAATTATCACTATATTTTTAATTAAGGCTTACATTTTCATAAATATTGTGTCATAATTACATAGGGCATTTTAAAATACAGGGGAGGGTAAAAAATGAAAGATAGAGAGACTTTCTCAGGGAAACTTGGATTTATATTAGCATGTCTTGGTTCATCAATTGGTTTGGGTAATATCTGGATGTTTCCTTGGAGATTAGGACAATACGGCGGAGCTGCCTTTCTTATACCTTATTTTATATGTGTATTTATATTAGGAGCTACTGGTCTCATAATAGAGTTTAGCTTTGGAAGGTCTAGAAGATGTGGTTCTTTAAAAGGAATACAAGATGTATTTAAAGAAAATAAGAAACCTTTTGGAAAAATATTAAGTATTATACCTACATCAGCAGTAGCATGTACTCTTATATTTTATTCTGTAGTTGCTGGATGGGTTTTAAGATACTTCTTTTTATCAGTTAAAGGTGATATATATACTGGTGATATTCCAAAATATTTTGATACCTTTGCAGGTACACAAGCAAGTATTTTTTGGCATCTATTAGCTTTAGTTATAACTGTAATAATTGTACTTTTAGGAGTTACTAAAGGAATAGAACAAACTAATAAGATTATTATGCCTTTGCTTTTTATTATATTTACAATTTTGCTTATAAGATCTGTTACTCTTCCTGGCGCTGCAGGCGGATTAAAATATTTATTATTGCCTGATTGGTCATACTTACTTAAGCCAATTACTTGGATCATGGCACTAGGACAAGCGTTCTTTAGCGTTTCATTAAATGGTGCAGGTATGGTTGTCTATGGAAGCTATTTAAAAGATTCAGAAGATATTCCTTCTGCTGCTTTAAATGTAGCTATTTTTGACACTATTTCTGGATTGCTTGCAGCTTTCATTATAATGCCTGCTGTTTTTGCTTTTGGACTAGATCCTACATCAGGTCCTTCATTATTATTTATAACCATGCCGCATATATTTAAAGCTATGCCTCTAGGTTATATTTTTGGTATCTTATTTTTCTTAAGTACTATATTTGCTGCAATATCTTCTGCTATAAATATGTTAGAAGCTCCTGTTGAAGCTTTTATAAGCAAATTTAATGTAAAAAGAATCGCCGCAGTTTTAATTATAGCAGTTGCTGCATTTTTAATAGGGTTACCTTTAGATCTAGACATGGGCAAATTCGGAAAATGGGCAGATTTTGTAACTATATATCTTGCTCCTATAGGTTCCATTGTAGCATCCATAACTTTTATATCTATATATGGATTTGATAAAGCATTAGTAGATATAAATAAGGGTGCGAAAAGACCTTTAGGCAAAGGTTTTAAGCCTATGTCCTATATTTTTATAATTTCAGCAGTTTTAGTGTTGATACTGGGAGTAATTTATAATGGTATAGGTTAAAATTTTTAATACCATACATGCTAAATAAACTAAGTTTACCTAAAATAAAGTTTGAGTGCTAAGTAATTTTAACCTAGCACTCAAGCTTTATTTTATATTATTTTACTTTGAATAAATTAGTTTTTCTGCAATACCTTTGCATTGTCCAAGTGAGAAATTAGGAGATGTTGTAAATATAGAATAGTTTAATCCATCTTCCACCCAATGCACTGATTTAAATGCTTTTTCTTCTATGGCTGAACCTTCTTTACCTCTAATGGTTATCTTTTTTTCACCTGGAAATTTAAAATCTCCATCATCTTTGCTTAATTGTACAACTTTTTTCATTGTTAAAGTAAATATTTCAGCTCCATTATTACTAGTGTATATTTGATTAAAATCATCTCCTATTTCGGGGTTATTCTTTAGAGTTTCAACTCTTGATAATTTATAATCACTATTATTGTAATATAAAACTTTTGTACCAAGCTCTTTAGAAGCTTTTTCTAAAGTAATTTTCTCAGGCTTCATACTTTCGTCTATATTCTCTATCTTAACATCTTTAGGAATGCTTTGATTGAATATATCATCACTTATATCTGCTTTAAAATCAAGCTTTGTATATTCAGTAGTAGTTTTACTATTTCCAGTAATTACACTAGTTTTTACAATAAACCAAGTATCTTTATCTATCCAGTAGTTTACTTCTCCTATTATAGAGTCTTTGCTTTTTGGCTTTGCATATTGATGATAAGCTTTTCTTCCATTTAAATTTTCTTCTCCTTTAATTGCAACACTGTGAGTTTTATTTATACGGCCTAATTCATCCATTGCTGCTTTTTTAGGACTTTTATCGAAAAATCCTTCTTCATCATTAATCTTATCACTTACCATTGCCTTATTTAATTTTTTCATATATATGAGCATTTTGCTACCATCGGAAGTCATTATAGTTTCACCATCATTATCTGATTTAATTTCAACTCTTTTTTTGTTTTTAGGTTTATACCATTCTTTTAGGTTAGCACTATAGATTATTTTTTCATTTTCATATGTTTCCATCTTTGCTTCTCCATAGTAGCTTGTTGAATTCTCATTTATGCTGGTAGCCTTAGAAATAATATCTTCTGGAATCACAGCAGATTTTGAATCACAACCTGTAAATAAAGCTGATATTCCCATAACTCCTATTAACACAGCAGCTACAAATTTTCTTTTCATCTTACACCAATTCCTTTCTAACTTTTTTTAATAAAACATCCTATTATAGTTCCAAAATTATTTTCTGATAACAATTTTACTTTTCCATCATGTTTTTCTATAATAATTTTTACAATACTTAATCCTAAACCTGTCCCACTTTTTGATGTCTTATTTCTTGAATGGTCACTTTGATAAAAGGCATTAAAAATCTTCTCTTGTTCATTCTTTGATATTGCTTCCCCATCATTTTTCACAAAAATTAATAGTCTATTTTTTCTTAGTTTATTTAATTCTTCTATAAACTCATCTCCAAGCCATGATGGAAGCTGAAACTCTTCTGAATAAGCTCCTAAATATATACTCCCACCACTTTTTACATATCTTAGGGCATTACTCAAAAGATTATCCACAACTCTTATCATAGATTTCACATCAACCTGGTAGTTTCCTGAGACTTTTATTTCCTTTATTATATTTATCTTATTTGCTTCACAGAGTTCATCATAGCCTGAGAAGAGCATTTCTACGAATTCTTCACCTTCTACATCAACAAAATCTAGTTTATATTGAGTAGTTAGTAGTGTATATGTTAATAGGTCTTCCAACATATTCTTCATATAGTCACTTTTGTTGATAATTACAGAAGTGTATTCATCAATATCTTTAACATTCAAATTCTTATATTCCTTAAGTGCTTCTGCATAGGCTCTTATAGAAGTTAGGGGAGTCTTTAGATCATGTGATATGGCAGCAATTAAATACTCTTTGTCATTTTGTTGCTTTTCAATTTCTTTTTTATTTTCATTAATCTCATCTTTCATTGATTCGAAGTGACTTATTAAATCACCAATTTCATCCTTCTTATCATACTTAATAACTAAATTTTCTTCGCCTTTTGCATAAGATTTCATTGCATCAACAAGTATGGATATAGGTGTAGTAAGTTTTTTATTTAATACATATATTACTGAAATAAATACTGCTAATAATATTAAGGCAAATATAATAAAGGCTGTAAAAGTAACATTATTTGTAGCCTTTACAAAGTTGTCTCTGGATACAATAAGCTCATAAAAACCAACTATATCTCCATTAAGCAATACTGGCTTTTTTATTTTGTTAGCTCTATACCCTTTTTGAAATACATATAAATCTTTATAGAGTTGCTCACTATCTAATCCAAACGTTAGACCTTCATTTAAGGAAGAATATATCTTCATTCCATATTTATCATATAGATTAATTTTCACTGAATTCTTATCTTCTTCCTCAATTAATGTTGATTTTTTTTTTGATTTAGTATATATTTCAGTATCTTGAAGCTTTTTTTCATACTTTTGAATTTTATTTTCCGCATTCATATACTCTTTAAATTCTACTTTTTCATTGTAGATTTGAATACCTTTGTAGATGAATATTCCTGTTAGTATAGGGGTAAGCATTACCATTATATAGGACAACATAAGAAATTTTTTTAGTTTCATAGTATTCTCTCTCCAATGAATTTATATCCTATTCCCCAAACAGTTTGGATATATTTCGGGTTTTTAACATCATCTTTTATTTTTTGTCTTAATCCTTTCAAGTGAACAGTAACTGTATTATTTCCCTCTACATCTCTCTGATTCCAAACATTTTCATAAAGTTCTTGCTTTGTAAATACTCTATTTTCATTTTGTGCCATTAAAACTAGTAGTGAAAATTCCTTTGATGTCAATTCAACTCTATTATTATCAATGAGCACTTCCATTTTATCTTTTATTATTGTCAATCCATTTTTGTACTCCCATTTCTCAATACTCTCAAAATCCTTATTGTGCCTTTTGTATCTCCTTATATTATTTTCAACCCTTGCCTCCAGTTCTATTAAACTATATGGCTTAGTCACATAGTCATCTGCCCCCAATTTAAGACCATTTACCTTATCCATTTCTTCTTTTTTAGCGCTTAAAATCAGCACTGGTATTTCACTTAGTAATCTAATATTTCTACAAACTGAAAAACCATCCATCTCTGGAAGCATAATATCTAATATAACCAAATCATATTGATTATTTTTAAAATCCTCAAGACCTTCTTTTCCTGTTGATGCCCAATTTACATCATAACTTTCTCTTAAAAGATGATTTTTTATGATACCTGCAATTTCAATATCATCTTCTATTATAAGTATTTTGCCTTTCATTGCCTTGCCCCCTAACACCTATGATTATATAAGACATAGGATTCTCTATTTAAAACTTAATAAATTCTTTATAATTAGTCATACCTATTTAGAATATACAAATATAATAGTAAAGTTCATATCTTTGTTTATTTTACTATAAAAAAAGAGTAGCAACAATTTGCTACTCATCTGCGTAATTATCAAAATATCCTTGAATTAGTACTATTGGTGTTCCCTTATCTCCACTACCACTTGTTAAATCACATAAACTTCCTAAAAGATCTGTAATCTGTCTTGGAGTTGTGCCTAATTTTTCACCTTGAGATGATGATTGATTATCTTTCTTACTCATTATCTTCTTCTTCATAGCTTCTGTGATATCTTTTCCATCTAAAGCACTAAGTTCATTATCAGCTACATATTTTAATTTTATTTCATTAGGTGTTCCTTTAAGTCCATCTGTATATCCAGGTGATACTACTGGATCCGCTAGCTCCCATATTTTACCTGATGGATCTTTAAAAGCACCATCTCCATAAACCATTACTTCTACATTCTTTCCTGTCTTTTCTTTCATTATCCTTTGAATACTTTCTACTGTTTCCTTACAATCTCTAGGGAATAACTTTAGCTTAGTATCAGTAGCCATATTAGAGCCTAAAACACCGTACTCTGGATTGAATCCACTTCCGTCTATAGACTCATTTAATATTTCATCTAGACTATATACATTTTTAGCTCCAGCTTTTTTCAATAATCTTTTAGTTCTATTTCGCTCGTGAATATTAGCTACTAAAATTTCTTTAGTATAATTGAATTCTACTCTCGGGTCATTGGCAAGGAATATTTCAATGTTTCCATCTGTTGCAATGTCTTTATACATT
>JAYFRK010000149.1:0-2420 GCA_034925975.1 Clostridium sp. | reverse complement strand
AAATTCAACCTCGTAATGCAGATAATACTCAAGAAACTGATTGTGCAACTTTTGTTCATAAATAAAGTCTAATATAGCAAATATTTGTAGGTTATTCAAATATTTAAAGGCTGAAGAAGAATATAATTCTACTCTTCTTCAGCCTTATATAAATACTGTAAATTCAAACAATTTATCTAGTATTAAATTTAAGATTAATCTCTTCATCAGAAATTTGTAGGAATATTTCAATATACATCATATCAGAAAAACAACACTTAAGTATGTCTTCTTCAACAGTGCCTCTTTTATAATAATCATGTGTATATCTATTTCTTAACCTAATAAAATTAGTTATAAATTCACATAATGTATCATCTATAAATCCGTGGATACGGGCTCTGTTTATTAAGTCTATAGCTGAGCATCCGTCCACGTAATTATCTGTCATTACAAGATAAGTTTCACACATATCTATTATATACTCAGAAAAGTCTTGAAAATATCCTAGTATAGCTCTTCTAAGATGAACCGATTTATTATTAGAATACTCTACCATGGCACTTTGCATCAATTTCAGTACATCTTTAGCCGTATTAAATTTAAAAGACAATCTTTCTTTTTTATACTTATAATAAGGTGACACTTTAATTCCCCCTTAAAAGCTTCATATCTCTATCTATTATATTTTGTATCCATTGATTTTCTCTAATATATTTATTAACATATAACCTAAAATCAATTTCTTTTAACGAATCTATTATTAACTTATCATTACTTTCTATATAATGCTTAGCAAATGGACTTGCAAATTCATTCATATAAATAAATGTCAAATGAATATTTTTATAATTAAAATGATCTTCTAGTAAAGGGATAAGGGTATCCTCTATTTTAAATTCAGTTGAAGCATCTATCCTATATTCTAACAACACTAAAATATCTATATCACTTTTATTATTAATCCAAAACTCTGTTCCATAGCTTCCAAACATAGCCATAGCTATTAAATTATTAATTTCAGGGCATTTAAAATCACTTAATTTAATCATTATTTTATTTTCTCCCTTTGAGATTATAAATATATTAATTATATCATATTTTCCTCCTAGATATATGTACATTAATTCATATTTTCTAAAATTTTTACATTAATTTGCTTTACACTATTTACAAAAAAATGAAGATGTTATTATATTGTTATGAAATTTTTGTTAATATTGTAATATAAATATAAATTAACACTTTAAAAAGTAGCTGAATCGAATATATAGGATATTTTATAATATCTACTTAATAGGAGCGAAAATTATGACAACCTCTAAAAATAATTTACCAAGTGTATTTGCAGCTAATATTTTCTTATTAGCTATTTTAATTATAACAGTAATAGGAGCTTATTTATTTAAATTCATCCATCTTAATAGTTTTTATTTTAGTACTTTAATATTAGAATATTGCTTAACTTTATTACCTATATTATTATATTTAGTATTCAAGGGCTATGATTTAAAATATGTTTTAAAATTGAACAAGCTATCCTATAAACAAATTATAATTATTCCATTGGTATCAATATGCATTGCTTTTATTGGTATATTCTTAAATACTATTATGCTTTTTATATTAAGCTTATTCGGAGATTTTACAAGGGTTTCTCAAAATATTCCCATTGCTTCTTCTAGTAGCAATTTTATTATTCTCCTTTTAGTTACCGCATTGACCCCTGCTATATGTGAGGAAGCTTTATTTAGAGGATTAATGTTGAGTTGTTATGAGCAACTAGGAATTAAAAAAGCCATTATAGCCTCAGGTATTTTCTTTGGAATCTTTCATTTTAGTGTTAACATTCAAGGCCTGTTGGGTCTTTCTTTTATGGGAATAATATTTGCTTATATAGTATTCAAAACTAACTCCTTATTTGCTTTGCCTGCGGGAATATTGTGTTTTATATTATTAAAATTGCTCCCTGCAAGTAAATCTACTGATACTCGTGTACATATTAAAAATAGAAATCATATAAAAAGCAATATCATTAAGTCTGCACCACTACTTCCAATATTTTTACTATATATTTATTTGTGCCTAAAAACCTTAAAATAAACAGAATTCTTAGGAGTTTCACTCCTTAGAAGTCGTTATCCTTTAGGTGAAATCGTTATCCAGGGACGTAGCCGCTCTTTACTCCCACTTTGAAAAAAAACAGAGAGTCCAAATCTTTGATTTGGTGCGAATCGCTTTCACAGAGTGCGATGGGAATATTAGAGCGGGTAGTCATCGGATAAAGAGTGGCTTTACCGTTTCTATTAATTCATACTATGCTCAAAACATTTAAAGGCTGGAGATGAATCTATTTTTATTCATCTCCAGCCTATTTTAAATACTTTTATAGAACTTTCGCTTGTTACTTATTTTTCTTACTAAATTCCTCAACCAACGCA
>JAYFRK010000277.1:0-1825 GCA_034925975.1 Clostridium sp. | reverse complement strand
ACCTATACCACTTTCACCCATTATTAATATACCTATACCGTAGACATCTACTAAAACACCGTGCATTCTAGTGGATGGAGCTAATTTTGCATCAAGGTAGTTTTTTAATTTTGTAACAATTTGAGTAGTTAGACTTGCACTTCTTAAAACCCATCTATTATTTAATCTAGCATTTTCAATAAATGCCTCATGTGGTTCTAGCTCCCTGGCTATAATAATACATGGAGTTTCAAATTGAAAAAATTTTTTCATTCTCTTCTCCATAATTTCCAATGGCATATTTTCAAGAAAGCTCCATTCTGCCTTTCCTACAATTTGAACTCTTTCGTTAGCAAAATAACTATAAAAACCAGCAAATTGAAGTCCCGGCCTATTTATATCGCTTGTCTTTATCTCCTTTTTTGCCTCTCCTCTAACTAGCACCTCAAAATCTAAATCTTTTATTAAATTTTCAACTGTTATCTTCATTAGCCATCCTCTCTTTGTATTTATATTAATATAATAATTAGATTAAGTTTCGTAACTAATAATTTATATATTATATTTTACATTATGATACCGCTTTTATCCATAATAATAGCTGGTATTTTAGTATTTACACACATAAACCCTCATATAAAAATACACATAGCAATTATTATCGTTAAAACACTAGATAAACTAAATTGCTATGTGTATACTATTCATTATGATAAACTACTTTTATTTAACTTGTGAATTGCTTCAACAAATCTTATAGTACCTGTTTTTGATCTCATTACTACAGAGTGAGTTGTAGCCATATCATTTCTAGAGAATACAACTCCTTTTAGTAAATCACTATCTGTAAGAGCTGTAGCTGCAAAATATACATCATCAGTTTTTACTAAATCGTCTGTTGTTAACACTTTTTCAATATCACTTATACCCATTTGAGCACATCTTATTCTTTCTTCTTCACTATGTGGTTCAAGTTTTGCTTGCATTTCTCCACCCATACATTTAATAGCTGCCGCCGCTATAACTCCTTCTGGAGCACCACCTGTACCAATCATCAAATCTATTCCAGTGTCCTCAAACCCGCATGCTAAAATAGCTGCTACATCTCCTTCTCCAAAAAGCTTTACTCTAGCCCCTACTTCTCTAGCCTGCTCTACTATATAGTTATGTCTTTCTCTTTCTTGTACTATTATAGTTAAATCTTCTATATCCTTATTCAATGCCTTGGCTACATTAATTATATTTTCTTTTGGAGATTTGTTTATATCTATAGCTCCTTTTGCTCCTGCTCCAACTGCAATCTTTTTCATATACATATCTGGAGCATGTAATAGACTGCCCTTAGGGCCCATAGCAACAACAGCAATTGAATTAGGCAGACCTTTTGCAATAAGAACTGTTCCGTCTACCGGATCTACTGCAATGTCCATTTCCAGCATATTTTCATGCCAAATGCCTACCTTTTGTCCAATATAAAGCATTGGAGCTTCATCCAACTCTCCTTCACCTATAACAACAGTTCCTCTTATAGGCATCAAGCTAAAAGCCTTCTCCATTCCATCTACTGCTGCCTGATCTGCTGCATTTTTGTCTCCTCTTCCCATAAGCTTGGCCCCTTTTAATGCTGCTGATTCAGTTACTCTAACAAGTCCCATTGCTACATCTGTATTAATCATATATAAACCCTCCAAATCTATATGTAATCATTTCAACATATTCTATAATTTATAATCAGTTTTCATGAAAATTCGTCAATAATATATAACAATTTACGATAAATATTATAACATATATATAGATTTATACAAGTTTACTACATAACATTTGAATTAATTTATGCAAAGTT
>JAYFRK010000069.1:0-5069 GCA_034925975.1 Clostridium sp. | reverse complement strand
TTATGTCTAAACTCTTCTCTTTTATGAATATTGCTTATGTGAACTTCTGATGTAGGAATTTGCACAGCCATAAGTGCATCATATATAGCGATACTATAGTGAGTGTAAGCTCCTGGATTTATTACAATACCATCATATTTTCCATAGGCATTTTGTATAAAATTTATTATTTCTCCCTCAATATTACTTTGAACTATTTCTATATCCACAGATAATTCAGAGGCCTTTTCTCTTATGTAATTGCACATATCTTCATAATTCATACTTCCATAGATGTGCTTCTCTCTTATACCTAACATATTTATATTAGGTCCGTTTATTATTAATATTTTCAAGAAACTCAGCTCCTTTCTTTTTTTATTAGTCGCTAATCTCAAGTCACTAGTCTCTAGGTAAATACGAAAACTACTTGCTGTTTTTCTCACTTATATGAGTATAGAAATAATTTTCTTTATACATTCTTCTAAATTTTTATTTTCAACCTGATAATCACAATACTTTTTATATAAACTATATCTCTCTTTATAAAGCTCATATAGCTTATCTTTACCGTCCCTTAACAGTGGCCTGCTTTTAACATCCACATCCTCTGCTATATCTTCTAGTGGTCTGTTTATAAATATGATAATTCCATCTTTTTTTAAAAATTCTATGTTTATAGCTTTTTTTACTACTCCACCACCTGTGGATATAACTTTAGGATGTGTTCCACATACTTTTTCTACTGCTTTAGTTTCAATCTCTCTGAAATATTCCTCTCCATTTTCGAAAATTTCTGGTATACTTTTTCCTTCAGTATCAACTATGTATTCATCTAAATCACAGAAGGGAATATTAAGCTTTTTGGCAAGTTCTCTCCCTATAGTTGTCTTACCGCATCCCGGCATTCCTATTAAGACTACATTTTTATTTAGTTCCTTCATAAGTATTTCCACCTTTAAATTGAACTAGCGATTCCCTTGTAGATTTTATCCACAACTTCATCATTTATTTTTAAACAATTCCACAATTCTTCTGCTTTAACTGCTTGCCCTATAAGCATATATAGTCCATTTATAGCTTTTATATGTTGCTCCCTTGCATACTTTAAAAGTAAAGTTTCTTTTGGATTATATATAAGATCTACTACCGTATTAAATCTAGATACCTCTTCTATTGTCAGTGGAGATTTTTCAGTATTAGGGTACATTCCGCAAGGTGTACAATTAATCACTATGTCTTGATCCTTTAAATTCTTTACTTCTTCATAGGCTATTGTTTTAAAATCTTTAAATTTTTTCATTCCCTCATCTACATTTCTGGTTACAAAAACAACGTCCCTTACGCCTCTATCTAAAATATATTGAAGTACAGCCTTAGCTGCACCACCAGTTCCTAGAATAACTGTATTTTTATCTTTTACCTCTATATTGAATTTATCTAGCATCATTCCAAAGCCATAATAATCTGTATTGTATCCTATAGCTCTTCCATTTTTAAAGCATATTGTATTAATTGCCCCTATGTGTTTACCCTCATCTGAAACATCATCTAAATATTTCATTACATCTACCTTGTAAGGTATAGTAACATTTACTCCCTTCACCTTAAGAGCTTTAAAACCTAGTATAGCATTAGAAAGATTTTCTTTCTCTACTTCAAATAATTGATAATGTCCAGCTATATTTAATTTTGTAAATATAAGTGAATGAATTTGCGGTGAAAAACTATGAGTTAATTTTTCTCCTAAAAGTCCATATAAACTTTCCAATTTATCAACCTCACTTCACAACCTAATTATTAATATTATTAGCCTTATAATTTCCAAGTAATTTAAAATCATAGCTGTTATCTCTAATTGACTTAATAGCATCTTTTACAACTTTATCTTCTAAATTACCTTCAAAATCAATGTAGAAAAAGTACTCAAAAGATTTATCTATTATAGGCCTGGATTCAATTTTTACCATACTTAAATTATTTTCAGCAAATATGCTTAATATATTATAAAGTGATCCAGATTTATGTGGAAGGGATAATATTATACTAATTTTATTATAGTCTTTTTCTAGCTCTAGGTTTTTTCCTACTATTATAAATTTAGTATAATTGTTTTTATTAAAGTTTACATTGGACTCTATTATATCTAGTCCATAAATTTCTGCTGCTCTCCTGCTGCCAATTGCAGCTTTTTCACTGGTGTTTTCTTTTTTTATAAACTCTGCGCTAGCTGCTGTATTTCTATAGGGTATACACTTCCACTGAGGATATCTTTTTAAAAATTCGCTGCTCTGTTGTAATCCCTGTGGATGAGAATATACTTCCTTTATATCCTCTAGCTTAGCTCCTTTAATACCTAAAAGATTATGATTAACCTTAATTATTTTTTCTCCCACTATGAAGAATCCGTATTTTCTTATAAGATCATATACTTCCGCAATTCCTCCAGTTGAAGAATTTTCTATTGGAAGCACTCCATAATCAATTTCATTATTTTTTAATGCTATGAATACATCTTCAAATTCCTTTACACTTTTTCTAGTTACTCCATTTCCAAAGTACTCTATAAGTGCCTCCTCACTAAAAGAACCTGAAACTCCCTGAAATCCAACAGAAATTTTTTCTTTTTTAGGAAGGCAGGTTGCCTCATTACATACTATATATCCTAGCTGACTTTCATCATCTTCCTCTGAATGAGTATTATACTCAAAAATTTCTCTTGCTTGAGCCTTTCTACTTATACTCATAATGCTTCTCAAAAATTCCGCTTCTGACTTTTCAAAGTTTTTGTTTTTAATATATTGACTATTTTTTTTAATAACTTCTTCTTCCCTACCCTTGTTCAATATAGGAATATTATTATCTTTTTTGTATTTAGCCACCTTTAATACGGCTTCCATTCTCTTTTCAAATAACTCTGTAAGCTGCTTATCTAATAAGTCAATTTCATCTCTTAGACTTTGTAAAGTATCCATTGAAAGCTCCCCTCTTTTTAATATATCTATATTTAAGAATTTACCTGCAAAATTCTAATATCCCCATAGCAGCAGCTGCTTCAACAACTGGTATGGCCCTTTGAACAATACATGGATCATGTCTTCCCTGAACTTTTATTACAGTATTACTATTTTCTAAAATATTAATAGTTTTCTGTTCTTTTGCTATAGATGGAGTAGGTTTAAATGCTACTCTAAATATTAATGGCATTCCGTTTGTAATTCCACCTAATATGCCTCCATTGTTATTTGTATAAGTTTTTATATTTTCATCCTCAATATAGAATTCATCATTAGCTTCTGAACCCTTCATCTTAGCTATGCTAAATCCTGCCCCAAATTCAACTCCCTTTACTGCAGGAATTGAAAATAAAAGTCCACTTAAAACACTTTCAACAGATCCAAAAAATGGAGAACCAATTCCTGTTGGAACATTTAAAATAGCGCACTCAATTACTCCCCCCACAGAATCCATATCTTCTCTAGCCCTCAATATCTCTTCCTTCATCTTTAGAGCTTTTTCACTATCTATTACAGGAAACTCTTCCTTAGCTAATTTATCTAATAACTCTTTATTTATATCTGTACTGTTAAAATAATCTTCTTCAACTTGACCTATGCTCTTTATATGACTTCCAATAATAATTCCATTTCTTTTTAAAATTTGCTTTGCTATAGCACCAGCAAGAACTATAGGTGCTGTAAGTCTTCCTGAGAAATGTCCTCCCCCTCTATAATCATTGTATCCGCAATACTTTACGAATCCTGTATAATCTGCATGACCTGGACGCATAAGGTTTTTAGTCTTTTCATAATCCCCTGAATGTTGATCACTATTTCTTATTATTGCACATAATGGAGTTCCTGTAGTTTTATCATTAAAATATCCACTGAGAATTTCAAATTCATCTTTTTCTTGTCGTGCTGTAGAAAATTTGTTTTTACCTGGAGCACGTCTTCTCATCTCTCTATTTATTTCTTCTAAGTCTAATTTTATTCCCGGATCTATACCATCTATGGTAATTCCTATGGCACTGCCATGAGATTCACCGAATATAGAATATTTAATTTTACTGCCCCATACTCCACTCATCTACTACACCACCTAACATTTTAAAATCTTCCCAAAATTGTGGATAAGATTTTTTTACTGCACCACTATTTGTTATAATTAAAGGCTCATCACACTTAATGGATGCTACAGCCATAGCCATGGCTATTCTGTGGTCGTTCCAACTATCAACTATTCCACCCTTTAGACTATTTTTTCCTTTTATTATTAGTCCATCTTTTAGTTCTTCTACTTCTCCACCTATTTTATTAAGTTCCGTTGCCATAGCTTTTAATCTATCACATTCCTTTATTCTTACTCTTTCAGCATTTATTATTTTAGTAGTTCCTTCACTTAATGCTGCAAGTGTTGCTAATACTGGAACAAGATCTGGACATTCTGATGCATCAATGACTATACCACTTGTCTTTGATTCTTTAACTTCAATCTGTCCTTTACTTATTTTAATATCTGCTCCCATTTGTTCTACTATATTGAGTATAGCTTTATCCCCTTGGAGAGAATCTATATTTAGATCATTGCACTTTATACTAGCCCCTAATATTCCTGCAACTATCCAAAACGCAGCCTGAGAAAAATCCCCTTCTACTCTATAATCTCTACTTATATATTTTTGGTTTCCCTTAATATAAAATTCCTCATAATTCCTATTTTCTATTTTAACTCCAAATTTATGAAGGCAATCAATTGTTAAATCTACATACCCTTTAGATTCAAGTTCTGTTATCATTACTATCTTTGAATCCTTACTTAAAAGTGGAAGTGAAAACATAAGTCCTGTTATAAACTGTGAACTTACATTACCCTTTACATAAAAAGTATCAGGTTTTAAATTTCCTTTTATCTTTAAAGGAAGCTCCCCATTATTATTTTCATACACTATGCCTTGTTCTTCAAATATATCATAATATATATTTAATGGTCTTGACACTAGCTTTCCTCTTCCTTTAAAAGTAACCTCCTCTCCTGTTAGTACGACTATAGGGATTAAGAATCTAAGTGTAGAACCAGATTCTATACAG
>JAYFRK010000381.1:0-7841 GCA_034925975.1 Clostridium sp. | reverse complement strand
AGCATTCTTAGGAACAGAACCCGATTTAGCATTTCTTCCCCTTTTAAATACACTATACTCTTCTTCGGTCAATACATTCTCAATCTTTTTTATAAGTTCACTTTGAGAATGAGCCTTTACAAATGATATAGCTTTAATATGCAGTTTGTGAGGCGAAAGTTCTTTGTTGCTAGTCACTAGGTAAGTTCTTATAAAAAGCTCATATATAGCATCTCCAACAAAAGCCAGCACTAAAGGACTTAGTTGCTTTGCATCGCTTATGGAACATTTATTTTTTAATATATCAAATTCCATTAAAATTTGTCTCCTTTTATAAACTTTTAGGTCATTAAATTTATAATACTATAATTTATATAAATTTAAAAGTGTAGCACCATACCAATAAAGCACAAGCTACACTCTATTATATATAATTATAATTTAAATGCATTTAAATCATCCATCATTTGCTTAGCCATACTATTCAATATCCCTGCTGTTGAAGCTACTTCTTCAGTGGATGCATTTGTCTCTTCTGCCGAAGAAGCTATTTCTTCCGAAGACGCAGATATCTCTTCTGCTATAGAAGAGGCTTCTTCTACTTTTTCTAAAATACTATCTTTTTTATCCGAAATTAATTCAGTAGATTTATTTACTCCTTCTATTTTAGGAATAATTTTATTTATTGCAAGTATTATTTCTTTAAAGGATTCTATAGATGTATTAACAATATCTATTTGCCTATTGAATTCATCATTAACTTCAACAGTTGTAAATATAACTTTTTCTGTTTCTTTAGATACATTGCCTATAACATTATTTATATTCTCTGATGATATCTTTGATTGTTCTGCAAGTTTTCTTATCTCATCAGCAACCACAGCAAATCCCTTTCCTGCTTCTCCTGCTCTTGCAGCCTCTATAGCTGCATTGAGTGCAAGAAGACTTGTTTGATCTGCTATGTTATTAATTATACTTGTTATTTCAGTTACTTGACTAATGTTTTTACCTAATTTAGAGATTTTTATACTAACTTCTTTAAATGAATCGTTTATCTGCTTAATTGAATTTATTAAGAAAGACATATCTTCATTACTTTTTTTAGCCATACCATCTACATCTTTTGCATTGTCACGTATTTCTCTTATATCACCTATTATTTGTTCCAATCCTTGTCCAAAATCATTTAGTATATTATTTATATCTATAAGTCCTTGTGCCTGTTCACTAGCTCCTTTTGCCATACCTTGGACTGCTAAAGCTGCATTATTAGATGCAGAAGCTATTTGTTCTGAGACAGCTGAGAGTCCCCCTGACTGAACATCTATTTCAATAGAGTTATCTTTTATATTTTTAAACATTAAAGATATATTATGTACAGTCTTAGCAAGAGCCTTTCTCATATTTCCGAATTCATTTTTTCCATTTGTGTCTATTTTAATTGTAAAATCGCCTTTAGATACTCTTTCTAAATTTTCAATCACTTCTATAGATGACTTTCTAAGAACTTTAATGATAACATATGAGATTATAGCAAAAACAATTATACCAACAACAAATATAGCTAAAAATATCTTTATACTATTCTTATATACAAGTTCACTTTGTGTATTTATATTCTTAGCGACAGTTATTTCATATTGTTTTAGATTTAATAGACTATTTCTAACTTCTTCCCCAATTATTTTAAACTTATTCATATCTTCACTGTTTACAATCATTCCTTTATTTAGGGAATCATTCATACTGTTCCATGTACCCAAATAAAACTTATAATTAGTGTTAAATGCCTTTATATACTTTTCCTGTTCTGCATTTAATTTATTTAGTGACGTATATATTTTTAGATGTTTTTGAATTTCTGCATCATAGTTTTTAATTTGATCATTATATTGCTTATCATAACTTCTAGCTGCCTGATTTACAGTAATTCTTATATTTAAAAAGCCTTCCAATGCAGAATTAATCTCAGTTAAAGGCATTAATCTATCCTCATACATAACATTGACATAGTTATTTATTTTATTAATATTAGAATAACCTGTCCACGCCATTATACAATTAAATATTGCCGCCAAAATAGACATACCTATTATACTTTTAGTTATTTTTATATCCTTCAGCTTGCCCAAATTTATTCCTCCTTCTCGAACTTATATATTATGTAAAATAAATCAATGTATGTAAATATATATTTTATTTAAATAATAATGTTTTACAAAACACTTTTTACCTAAGCCATCTAATATTATAAGTCAAATTATGTCATTCATCAACAAATATCGCATATTTTGTAAGCCCAATTATGAAAACGTTTAAAAATAAAAAATAGAAGAAACAATGGATTTATCCATTGTTTCTTCTATTTTTTGCTAAACTCTTTTCCATCTGACTCCTTGTGGAGTATCTTCAAGCACTATACCCATTTCCTTTAAGTCATCTCTTATTTTATCTGATAAAGCCCAATTTTTATCTTTTCTTGCTTGCTGCCTTTGTTCAACTAGGGCTTCTATTTCATCATCTAGATTACATATTGTAGATTTTTGAAGTATTCCTAATGGCTTGCCTAGTTCTCTTATTAACCCTAAAAAATAGTTAACTAATTCTTTAGAAGAATCAACAGTAACATTAGTATTTATATCCTTTATTAAATCAAAAATTATGGCTATAGCATCAGCTGTATTAAAATCATCATCCATTTTTTCAATGTATTTAACTTTATAGGAATTCATTTTTTCTATATAGTTCTTTTCTTCCTCTGTAAGCTTATCAATTTTAACTTCATCTAAAAGTCTCTCTAAATTCCCTATAGCATTATATAATCTTTCATTAGATGATTTTGTACTTTCTAATAATTCATCACTAAAGTTTAAAGGTGTCCTATAGTGTGCAGAAAGCATAAACAGTCTTATTACTTCAGCATCATACTTCTCTAATATTTCCCTTGTTGTAAAGAAGTTATTTAGAGATTTAGACATCTTTTTATTATTTATATTTAAATAAGCTGAATGCATCCAGTAATTAGCAAAAGCTTTACCTGTTCTAGCTTCACTTTGGGCTATTTCGTTTTCATGATGTGGAAATACTAAATCAGCACCACCAGCGTGAATATCGATAGTTTCTCCTAAAATATTGTGAGCCATGCAAGAACATTCAATATGCCAACCAGGTCTTCCCTTCCCCCATGGACTATTCCAAGAAGGTTCTCCTGGTTTTTCACTTTTCCATATAGCAAAATCCATAGGATCTTGCTTTCTTTCATCAACTGAAATCCTAGCTCCTGCTTGTAAATCATCTAAATTTTGTCCTGAAAGTTTTCCATACTCCTTGAAATTTTTGGTACTAAAATACACATCTCCATCAACTTCATAAGCATATCCTTTGTCTATTAAGTCTTTAACAAACTCTATTATTTCATCCATATACTCTGTAGCTCTTGGATTTTCTGTTGCCCTTTCTATATTAAGTCCGTCTGCATCTTTATAATATTCATCTATATATTTGTCACCTAATTCTTTTACTGTTATACTCTCTTCATTAGCTTTTTTTATCATCTTATCATCGATATCAGTAAAATTTTGAATATAATTAACCTTATATCCTTTATACTCAAAATATCTTCTAACTGTATCAAATATTAAGAATGTTCTCGCATTTCCTATGTGAAAGTAATTATAAACTGTAGGTCCGCAAACATACATATTTACTTCTCCAGATTTGATAGGAATAAACTCTTCCTTTTGTCTTGTCATCGTGTTAAATATCTTCATCCTATTGCCTCCTAACAAATTATATCAACTTCATAACCACTATTTTTTAGTGTATTTATTATCTTTAAAGAATGTTCTTTTGATTCACTTTCTATTTCAAAAGTTACATTTGCAAAATCCAATCCACTTTCTTCCCAATTTCTTTCTTGTCTAACTCTTACAATATTTGCTCCCATAACACCTATTTTATTTATAAGACTTCCTAACTGACCAACTTTATCTTGAAGTTTAACTTTGAAACATATTCTCCTTCTCAAAAGTACTAATTGCCTATCTATTATCTTGGAAATCATGGCAATATCAATATTGCCGCCACTTATCAATGCTACTATATTGCTACCACTTATATTAATTTTATCACTTAATATAGCAGCAAGAGCTACTGCACCTGCACCTTCTGATATAAGTTTACTTGTTTCTATAAGTGAAAATACAGCATAAGCTATCTCGTCTTCACTGACAGTGACAACTTCATCTACATATTTTTTCATATATTCAAAGGTAATATCTCCTGGTGTTTTAACTGATATTCCATCAGCTAAAGACTTTATCCCATTTAATGTTACCAATTTCCCTTTTTCTAAAGATGCCCTAGTTGAAGCTATTTTCTCAGCCTGAACTCCTATAATCTTTATATCAGGTTTTAGTGTCTTTGCTGTTAATGCAATCCCTGAGATAAGTCCCCCTCCGCCAATAGGAACCAATATTGCATTAGTTTCAGGTAAGTCTTCTAAAATTTCTAGAGCTATGGTTCCTTGACCAGCAATAACATCTTCATCATTAAATGGATGTACAAAGGTTGCTCCACTTTCTTTCTGTATTTCTAAAGCTTTTGCATAGCATTCATCATAAACTTCTCCATATTGTACCACTTCAGCTCCATAACCTTTTGTGGCTTGAACTTTTGCCTGTGGCGCAGTAGTTGGCATTACTATAGTTGATTTTATACCAAATGCAGCTGCTGCATAAGCAACCCCTTGAGCATGGTTTCCTGCTGACGATGCAATTACGCCTTTTTTTCTTTCTTCTTTAGAAAGATTTACAATCTTATTATAGGCCCCTCTTATCTTGAAAGCCCCAGTTTTTTGTTTATTCTCACACTTAAAGTATATATTGTATCCACTTTTATTCGAAAAGGTACTGGAGTAAAATAGCGGAGTTCTCCTTGCCACTCCTTTTATATTCTCTTGCGCTTTTTTTACGCTTTCCAATGTTATTTCCATATAATTTTCTCCTATACAACATTATTATTGTTATATTGCTTAATATGATAATTACATGTCAAAACCAAATATTTAAAATATACTTTAATTATACACAAATTAAAACTATTTTATAGTTTTAATTTAATTTTTTTCTAATACATTTAAAAATAAACTCGCCCTAATAAAATTATTATGGCGAGTCATATTGTGCTATATATAAGGCTTCTGGCCTTTATAAACAATTATATATTTACTATTTTACATTATATAAAATAGCTTTATATAATGTATGCAAAATTTATAGCTATAGATTTTCTAAGATTTTTTCAGCAATTATTAAGTCCTCAGGTGTAGTTATCTTTATATTATTATAGTTTCCACTGTATAAGTACACTCTGTTATTATAATTTTCTACAACCATAGTATCATCTGTAACTTCTAACTTATTTTTAACAGCATTTTTATGAGCCTTTACGATTAAATCATATTTAAAGCACTGTGGAGTTTGTACAGAAAATAAAAACTCTCTCTTTAGTGTTTCTGCAGAGAATCCGTCTATTGCTCTAATTTTTATTGTATCTTTAGGTTCCACTCCACAAGCACAAGCTCCATACAAATCAGCATACATTAATCCTTCTTCAATAAGTCTATTATCAATAAAAGGCCTAGCACCATCGTGTATTAAAACTAGATCACAGTCTTTTGCAGCTAATAATCCGTTTAGTACTGAAACTTGCCTTGTAGAACCTCCTTCAACTATATTCTTAACTTTTTTAATATGATACTTATCTATTATATTTACTTTACAGTAATCTACTTCTTCAGGAGACAACACTAAAACTATATCATCTATAAGATCATTATTTTCAAAAGCTTTTAAAGTATAGTATAGAATAGGCTTCCCTTTCAGCTCTAAAAACTGCTTATTAATATTAGCCTTCATTCTAGTACCTTTACCTGCAGCTACAATAATTGCACAATTTTTTCCCATTAAAGCACCTTCTCTTAGGATGAACTTTATTTTTTTTGCTTAGCGAATATCATTCTACCCGCAGCAGTCTGCAATACTGATGTAACTATTACATCCATAATTTCTCCTATGTGTCTCTTTCCGCCTTCTACAACAATCATTGTTCCATCATCTAGATAAGCGATGCCTTGCTCCTGCTCTTTGCCATCCTTCACTATTTGTATTGTCATCTCTTCTCCAGGGAGGACTACGGGTTTTATTGAATTTGCCAGTTCATTTATATTTAAAACTGGAACTCCTTGAACCCCTGCAACCTTATTTAAATTATAATCATTGGTGATGACTTTACCTTTTAAGACTTGAGCCAATTTTAAAAGTTTGCTATCTACTTCTTCTATTTCTGGAAAATCTTTATCAGTTATAGCAACCTCAATACTTAGCTCCTTTTGAATACTATTTAATATATCTAACCCTCTTCTTCCTCTATTCCTTTTTAGACTATCTGAAGAGTCTGCTATATGCCTTAATTCATCTAGAACAAAGTGTGGTATTATAAGGGTCCCTTCAATAAACCCACTTTGGCATATATCTAAAATTCTTCCATCTATTATGACTGATGTATCCAATATTTTAGGAATTCCTTTACATTGAACTTTTGCCTTCTTTTCTTTAGAAGTCCCAACTTTTTTTATGTTAGATATAGCACCTATTATTTCCTCTTTTTTCTTTACAGCTATGTCAGCACCTAATGCGGTTACTACTAAAACAACTACTACTCCTACAATTTTTCCTATAAGTATATCACTAAACAGACTTACAAATGGCACTGATATAAAAAGTCCTATTACAGCTCCAAAAGTGCCTATTAATATTTCAACTGTAGGCATCTTCTGTATATTATCTTCAAAATAATCCATAACCTTGGTTATTAATGCACTAAGCATCGGCGAAACTAAAAATAATATAAGTCCAAAAAAGAAAGTTGAAAAAATTAAAAATAAAGCTTTCAAAATGGTAGTACTATTGAAGTACGCCAACTTCTCTAGTTGTAACAACCATTCTCCTGATATAAATCCTAATATAAAACCTATTATAGTAAAAAGGCCTCTTAAAATTCTTTTAAACAAACTATTTCACCCCCTTGGCAAACTTATTACTTTATTATAGTTTTTTATAATACCAGCAATATCGCTAATAACAATATATAACATTATATATTCTATTTCAACTAAGCTCATTATTGTTTATAATTTGTTCACTAACTTTATCCCTAGGTATCTATATATATTTTCGTCCAATAATTAACTTTTTAATCCCCCTATTCATAAAAAGTATATTGATTTATTATATATTTATAACATGTACCAATAAAGATTGTTCTTGGCTTCAGATAGAGTTTTCTCTCTAACTGAAACTAAAAGCCATCATCTAATGGCACTAGGAACGTATTATACCTTATCTTCCACTTTAAATGTAGAAATATTACAAATGCTAGCCATAGGATAAATATACTTAGCTTTGTTGACAAAATTGTCTGAAAATATTTATAATTATTATAGTAACCATTATTTAAATTTACTTATAAGGAGTGAGACCATGAAGGACGTTATTTTTGATGATTTTCAAAATGCTGTAGATGAGTGTCTTCTTCGTCACAGAAGCTTACTAGATATAATGACAAAGCTTCAGGAATCTGAAGGAAGAATAAATAGAGCAATTGCTAAGTCAGTTACCAACTGCGGCTGCATAAAAATTGAAGCAACAAAGCAAACATTATCAAAAGATGATAACATAGATATTGATAGCTTGAGAAAGCATTTGAACACACACCTTGAAGGACATATATGTGGTAATTGCAGAGACGTTCTAGAAAGAGAAATTGGAAATAACTTATTTTATTTAACATCACTATGTAAT
>JAYFRK010000437.1:0-4235 GCA_034925975.1 Clostridium sp. | reverse complement strand
TTAGACTATAGTCAATTTAATGATCAGTATAAGAATCATATCAATTAGTTTACTAAAAAAGCGCAAAGCGCTTAACCCGATAGGGTGTCAGGGTTTTAGGCGTAGCCTTTTGAAGTTATACTAGTACCTTCTGATTACAATTAATTAAGGTATATAAGGAGAATCCTAGACTTCAGAGGAGATTTGTAACTCTAAGTGAAGTTTATTAAAAGAATTATTAGGAGTTTTACTCCTTAGAAATAGTTATCTAGTATGTATAACTATTTAGAAAACAGTTTTGAAAAATCTCAACATGCTATCGCATTTATTTATCTGATGACTACCATCCGTAATACTCCCACTTCTAAAGTGGGAGATAACGGATGCTACGTCCCTAGATAACGATTTCTAAGCTTCAGCGGAAGTAAAAACTCTCTCTGAAGCCAAGAACTCTGTTTATAGTAATTTTTTAAGTTGTACTCAATAATACACACTTAGTAACTTTACAGTGTGGCTACGCCAGGCAAAATTATCATTTTGCTTTTTGGAGTCCTTATAATACTTACTATAATTGCAACTAATTAAGGCATGTAAGATTACTGGCTAGCATATATGTATCAATTGAAGAAACTTTGAAGGAATAACTAGTAGTACTTAAGGCTGCTGTTTTAAAAATCCGTAATTGTGCTCAAGGACGAGCACAGCCCGCTCCCCCACAGGACGTGGTATGGAGCGGGGTAGGATTTTTAAATAAGGCAGCCTTTAGTACTACTTTATGAACTGAAGGTTTCTCAATGATACATATATGCGTTAGCCTAGTAATCTTACATGCCGCTATTTTGTCGCACTATACTTATATTATTCAGTATAGAACTATTGTTTTATTTTTATAGTTTCACCTTTTTTAAATGCAATATGTCCTCCTGCATAAGGTTCTCCATCTACTGTTAGCAATACTTCTTTTGAATTATAATAGTTGCCTACAGTATATGCTACTGCTTCTACTTTTCTGGCTTCTACTTCACTTCCTGCATTCATTTCATTTACAAATTCCTTAGAAAGATCTATATAGACTATATTATTGTCTAAGTTTATTCCAATTTTATTGATTTTAGTATTCTTACTAAATGCAGGTATTAACTCTTTATTTTCAGGTGATTTTAGATACTTTTCAAAACTTTCATTTACATCCTGATTAGTATTTAATTTTATATCTCTATTAACACCTGCTGTAATAAACTCTGTTGGTTCTGATTTAATATAATAAAACTTAACATTTTGAGTTAATGGAGTATTCCCTTTTATCTCTTTTATCTCTGTTATTACTTTAAAATCAGGATTTTTAGTATCTTCATATACTGTTTTAACATGCCCCATATCTTTTACATAATAGTCCCATGTGACATTTTCTTTTCCTTCTGTTTTTATTTCCAGAGCCTTTAAATCACCAATAGGTGTTTTTATGACTTTATCTAAAGCTGTAATACTTCTTTTATCTCCGTTTGGTATAGTCCAACTAGTTCCAACCTTTATAGGTGATTTTATTAGTATTTCCTTTTTAAAATCACTAGGAGAATCAATGTAATTAGTTTTATGATAAATTTCCCCATTTGAATTTAACAAAGTTACTGCATCATCAGTTCTTTCCACTATATTAATTGATGTTGTACCTCCAGTTATAATTCTTAACTGAACTTTGTTCTCTTTAATATAATCTACGTATACATCTTTTGCTGCATACTCATTTCCTTCTCCAGCAAATTTGTATTCTATATTTTCTTTAATTGGATAGTAATCTGATATATTAATTTTTATTTCAGGATCACTCTTTACTTGAACATTACTAGTATTTTGCTGATTATTTTCCACCTTATTATTCTTATCACTACAAGAAGTAAAAAGTGCTATTGGTAATATGATTGCTAACAATAATTTCTTCATGTTATATTTTGCTCCTTCCATATTTTATTTATCATGTTACTATTAATTTTATGGTTCCTCTTAATTTAAATTTACTGTATATATCTATTGTATCATACATCTGTAATAATGTTTATTCCTGCTTTAATCTTAGATTTAGTTTCAAAATTATAGTTATATTTTTATAGAATATTAAATTCCAATTCTAATAATAAATATAACCTATTAAGCTACAATTGTTATACTAAATTTAGAATTATTTTCGATATAATACGAAATCAACAATCTCTTAAAACACAGCCATTTTATTAAAAATTAAAAGGTATATAATTTATTAGAGAACTTTAAACAAGTTGTAAAAGTTATAAAATTCTCTTGAAAATTATATACCTTAGATTTTAGTAATTTATTTATATATACATGAGAACTGTAAATTTCATCATGAAATACTATGTTCTATATTTTAAAATTTTGTACCATCTTAGTAAGCTGTTCTGCAAGCTCCGCTTGATTTTGAGCTGCTTTTGCTACTTCCTCAACAGCTAAAGCTGTTTCATTTATACTAGTTAATATCTCTTGTGAGCTAGCTGCTGATTCCTCTGAGGTTGCAGATACATTTTCAATAGCACCACTTACCTGTTCAATAGTTTCAGACATTAGCTTTGTTGCAGATGCAATTTCTTCTGAAATATTGCTTAAAAACTCAGCGTCTTTTTCATAGTTTACAGCTGTTTCTACAAGTAGTTCATAGTCAGGATTTACATTGTTATCAATAAAACTTAAAATATCCTTTGCATTCTCTGAAAGATTATTAAAGGCTGTTTGAACTTGTACTATTACATTTTGAATATTTGACACAGTTGAAGCTGATTCTTCCGCAAGTTTTCTAACTTCTTCTGCAACTACTGCAAATCCTCTTCCATGCTCTCCAGCTCTAGCCGCCTCTATAGCTGCATTTAAAGCTAGTAAATTAGTTTGATCTGCAATACTTCCTATGGCTTCAGCCATTACTTTAACTTTTTCAACTACTTTTCCTTCATTTATGGCTTTAGATATATTCTCATATTTTTCAGTATATATTCTTCTTGATACTTCTGCTGACTTAACCCCTCTATCTTTAACTGCAAGGGCACGTTTTTGTATTTCTTTAGAGGATTCATTTCCCTCTTCTGCTTTATTAGAAAGATCTAAAGTAGCTCCTGTTATTTCCTCTGTAGATGCATTAACTTCTTCTGTTGTTGCACTTAAACCTTCAATTCCAATGGCTATCTGTTTTGTAGATTCATTTACATTTTCCATTTTTGATGATATTTCTTCTGTTGTAGCAGAGAGTTCTTCACTAGTACTATTTATATTTTCTGCACTAGTGATTATTTGAGATACTAGATTTTTTATATTTTCAATGGATTTATTTAATGCTTTAACAACTTTTCCTATTTCATCATTAGTATCTATATCAATTGTTTTAGTTAAATCTCCTTCTCCAAGTGCCTCAGTAAATACTAAAATCTCATTTAATTGTTTTGATATCATTTTAGATATAATAATTCCTAATAAAATTGCAATAAATAACCCCAATACAATTATAGTTATTATCATATTTATTGAAGACTTATATGCAGACATACTACCTTCATAATTACTAACAGCTAACTTATTATTTAATTCAATTGACTTATCAAGAACTGCAAACATATCTGTTCTTATTTTAGATACATTTACAAAAGTTGCATCTGCCTCTGAATACTTTCCTGCCTTAACAAAATCTATTAATTCTTTGCGAGAAGTTCTATAGTCATTAAGCAATTTTTCAAATTGATCAAATATTTCTTTATCCTCATTAGTAGTAATGGTTTTTTTATATTCTCCTATAATTTTTTCATCTTCATTCGTTAATTTATCTATATCATTTTCAATAGCTTGGATATTAGCTCTGTTATCTTGATCAAGAATAAGCAAAATATTAGCACGAATTTGTACAAGATTAGTCTTTAATTTATTAATGCTATCTATTCCTACTAAGTTAACTTCATATATAGAGGTGACATTTGAATTTATCTTTTTCATATTTATTACCCCTATACTTCCAACTATGCCTATAAACAATGAAACGATTATAAAAGAAATTATTAATTTTTGAGCAATTTTTAAATTTTTGAACCACTTCATAAATGTCCCTCCAATATGATAATTTTATTTTAATTTAACGTTCGATATATTTCTTCATAATTTATTATAATATGACAAAACATATACTTCAAATAAAAACTTTGACTATCAAACCTTATTATGTTAAAAAATGATAAACTTAACCGGAACACTCTTCTTAAAATAAG
>JAYFRK010000408.1:0-1985 GCA_034925975.1 Clostridium sp. | reverse complement strand
GGAAGATAATTTAATTTTGCTAAAAGTTTATCATTATCATCTCTATATCCATTAACTACTCCATCATTTTCTCTAGTAGTATTCAACATAGCTGCTACAGCTATGTTCTCATTTACCAATGTTTGTACAATAGACCAATTGGTACCTACAGAGGTTACCTGTCCCACTAAACCTTCTCCAGTTACAACTATCATTCTATCCTTAACACCATCGTCTGATCCTCTATTTATAATAAATCCGTCTAGCCAATTATTTCCGCTTTTGCCGATGATATCACATCCAAGATAACTATATTCTGATCTTTGAGTTTTAAAATTCAGCATTTGTCTAAGTCTTTCATTTTCATTATTTAAAGCATCATACTTTAGAGACTTATCTTTCAATTCTGTATTTTCTTTTCTTAAATCGCTGTTTTCTTTTTTTATATCCTTATAGTTAACTATAAAACTAATACTTTCTTTTACCTTATTATTAAAATTATACACAACGCCCTGTACTGAGTTTAAAATAACACCAACACCATTTTCTGCAGCAGACATTTTTTCTCTTTTTACGGTATAACCTATTAAAATTAAAAAGCTAACTGACAGTACAATAACAGTTACTGTCAGCTTATTCTTAAAAAATGTCATATTACTCTTTTACTTCCTGCCCATTTTATCTATATTATCTAGAGCTTTTCCTGCGCCTACTGCAACGCAATCAAGAGGTGATTCAGCAATGTGTACTGGCATATGTGTTTCTTTATTAATAAGTTTATCAAGTCCTCTTAATAATGCTCCTCCACCAGTAAGCATTATACCCTTATCCATTATATCAGCAGCAAGTTCAGGCGGTGTTTTTTCAAGATTTGTCTTAATAGCATCTATTATAGCAGCTACTGGTTCTTTTAAAGCTCCTCTAACTTCAACTTCACTTATTTCTATTACCTTAGGAAGTCCAGTAATAAGATCTCTTCCTCTTATTTCCATAGTTCTTTCTCCACTTGGAGCTGTTTCTTCTTTTTCTAGGCTTACACCTTCTTCTAGATTTTCGCCTTCTTTTATCTCATCTGAACATACTTCAGTTGGATATGCTGAACCTAGCTCCATCTTTATATTCTCTGCAGTTCTTTCACCTATCATTAGGCTATATTCCTTTTTGATGTAAGCTATAATCGCTTGATCTAAATCATCTCCAGCCATTCTTAGTGATTTACTTGTTACAATACCACCAAGTGACACAACAGCAACCTCAGTAGTACCTCCTCCAATATCTACAACCATACTTCCTGTAGGTTCATGAACAGGTAATCCAGCTCCTATTGCTGCGGCCATAGGTTCTTCCATTAAGTAAACTTCTCTTGCACCAGTTCTTTTACTTGCTTCTTCTATAGCTCTTCTTTCAACAGCTGTTACCCCCGATGGGAAACATACTACTACTCTTGGACTAGTAAAAGCTGATTTTGAACATGTCTTTGTTATAAAGTGTCTAAGCATTTCTTCAGTTACATCAAAATCTGCAATAACTCCATCCTTTAAAGGTCTTATTGCAACTATATTTCCTGGTGTTCTTCCTATCATTTGTTTAGCTTCATTTCCTACAGCCAAAACTTTATTTGTAATTTTATTTATTGCCACAACTGATGGCTCTCTTAAAACAATTCCTTTACCTTTAGCATAAACTAATGTATTAGCTGTTCCTAAATCTAGTCCCATGTCTTTATTTATTCCAAAAAATCCCACGATCATTTCTCCTTTCGACGCTAGCCTACAATACGCATTTTTCTTTTAAACTAATATAATTACCATTTCCAATTATTATATGGTCAATCAAATCAATTCCTAAAAGTTTTCCACATTCCTTTATTCTTTCAGTCACACTTATATCTTCAGCACTTGGAGTTGGATCCCCTGAAGGATGATTATGACATATTACTATAGATGCACTACTTTTTTTAATAGCTTCAATAAATATTTCCCTTGGATGAACAATAGAAGAATTAA
>JAYFRK010000204.1:0-2573 GCA_034925975.1 Clostridium sp. | reverse complement strand
CGCCCCCTTAGTAAATTTTTTACCAGCCATCTCAATTGCTTCTTCGCCAGCTTCTTTTAACAACTTAGATGATCCTATAAGTAATGCAAATGCTAAATATGCAGCTTTTTCTTCTTTTGTAGCAAACCGCTGTTCCTCAATGTCATATACAATTGTAATTTTTCGGACTTACAACATCTAATGATATATTTCTGATCCAATTTCATCCTTAAATCCAATATCTACTTAGCAGGATATGAAGAAATCATCTATTTCCTCTCTCCAATCCTCACTTATTATATTAAAAGTTTTTATTTCCAATTTTATCTATTAACCTCCTATTTATCTAAAGCAACACTCTCTGTAGCACTTCCCATTGTAGCAAGTCATTTATCCACATTCTTTACGCCTAATATAGTTTGTAATTCATTCTACCACTACACAGAAAATCCAATAGACACTATTTCAGCATCTATTGGATTATATCTTTATTTTTCTTTATAATTTGTTAAACTTACTGCATTATTATAGTTCTGTGGTCAGTTTCTACTTTATTTAACAATGCAAAATCTTTTGTTAGCAGTGTCTATGAACTTGTAATTCTTTCTTTACTAATTATGCAGTCAATTAAAGCTATTTTTTGTAGTTAGATTTGTTTATGCCCATGTTACTTTGTATTGCTCAGCAGGAACGAAATCTATATTTGTAAAGCTATTATCTCTTACAAAATCATAAAATCTTTGTGAAACCAATATTGTACCGGGTAATCCAGTTGGGAAAAAGATATCCTGTCCTTCCCAAGTACCTTCCTCCAAGAATATGCCATCAAAGGAACAAACTACCCCACCTATCCTACATGCATCACACTCCACCTCACCATCTCGAACAAATTTAGATTTTAATTCATCTATTTTTGCCTTACTCTTTTCAAACTGCACATTGTAGTATTGTGGAGGTTGCATTGAAGTTGTCTTTTTTCCATTAACCTTTATAATTTCAACAGCTTCAAAAGTCTTAATTCCTTTTAACCCTGAAATTTCATACTGCTGTTTAAACTTCTCAGAAACTAAGCATGTTATAAAAGTACCGAATACAAAATCACCATATGATGGTTTTGAAAGTTTTACTTTTAATGGAGGTAGCCATTTTCTCATACTAACTGGAGAGCCGCATACTTGGCATTTTTCAAAATCACCAGTCTTTTTATCTACTGATTCACCAAAAGTATATTCGCTATCATTAAATCTATCTCTTACTATTACATAGAAATTCATATTATCACATCCTACTTAATATTAACATTAGGTATCCTTTTGCTTATATCTGGGTTCTGGTACAGTTTGTTTAAGAAATTCTTGAACTGTTGCTCTGTTGCTTTCGGATTATTTTGCAACCAATCGACAACTGTATTATCAACATCCCTATGCCATTGCTGATACCCTTTGTGGGCATCAACATCTGCTGCCTTATACTTGAACATTGGGCCCTCTCTATTGAATTTCCCCTTAAGCGTAGGGTGGTCATCTAACGCCTTCATTGTCTTATTTGTAAGAATATGGTGAACTTGTCCTATAGCTTCAACTGACCCCTTAATTGCATCCTTTGGATCAGATTTACATGTATTGTGAACAAGTACATCCTTATCTGAGACATAATATGTGTGCCAGTCTTCTACTTCAAAATTATATACCTTTACTGCATCCTTTAGTATCTCTTTTTCTACTTCGGTAACTTCAACTTCTTCTCCAGAAGATAGCTTTACTTTATCTCCGACTTTTACTTTCTCAGCTGTAATCCATCCTTTTCCTATTATCCAGAATGGATGTGAAGGGGTTGCTTTTATCTTGGTTTCGCCAATACTTATATGGATAAGCTCTTTTGTTTCATTTACATATATATTTTTTACTTTTTTTAATCCTTTTTCGCCAGTTTCTGGATTTTCTGAATATACTTCATCTCCTACTTCTATATCTTTAATAAATTTATACCCATACTTACTAGCTATTAAAGTTTCTCCGGTAAAACAAATCACGTCATCTAATACTTTTTTTGCTCTTTCAGCTACTTCATCTGCACCCTTTGCAATACCTTTACCAATAGGACTATCCGCTACTTTTTCTATTGTTTCCCTTGCAGCTTTTCCATTTGCAATAGGTAAAAGCATCATAACTCCCGTTACTACCCTTTGTCCTTTAGTCAACTTTTCGCCTGTTATGAGATCTTTTCCTGTTACTGCTTCTTGTACATCCTTTGCATCCCCTAATATTGGTATAAATGAAGCTGTAATTGACCCTGCTTCTTTTATAAATGAATTGCTACTTCCAATCTTCTCCCCGCCGTAACAATTCTTATTATTATAACTAGTTTTCTGCTTTTCCTTCTTTGAAACATAATTGTTACTAGTGATTGACATTCCCATAGCACCTGGGTTTATTCCTGTGTTGGTTGCATTGCCATATACTGTATTTAGGGCTGTCCATGTATTAGTGCCTACTATTCCATCTTGAGATAATTTGTTTTTCTTTTGAAAATCTACTACAGCTGCCTTAGTTTTATCTCCGAATTTACCATCTATCTTTAGATCATAACCTAGT
>JAYFRK010000219.1:0-1522 GCA_034925975.1 Clostridium sp. | reverse complement strand
CCTGAATTTAAGGAAACAGAAGTTAAAACTAAAAATCCCCCTAATATAGTTAAAGAGGTGGAAGAAAAAAGAGAAGAAAACATAAAACACTTTTTGCTTGAAGACAATACATATGAAGCAGTAATATACAAAGAGCCAATTCACTACAAGGAAAACGGTAAGTGGCAGGATATAGACAATACTTTAGTGGAAGCTAAAGATGACCAGGGCAACAGTATATTAGAAAATAAGAAAAATGATTTTAAGGTTAAAATAGCTAAAAAGTCAAACTCAGAAAAGCTAATAAGCATAAACAAAGATAAATATGAAATATCTTGGAAGGTAAGCAAAGTCAAGAAAAAATATGAACTGACAAATACTTCTGAAACTAGTGAGAAAGCAGTGGAGGAAGGAAAAGCTAAAGATATAGAAACTACTAATACAGAAGAATCTACTATTGAAGCTTCGAGTAATGAGAATAGCATTGAAGCTTCCAGCAATGAAGAGGAAAAAGTAAAAACAGTAGAAAGCAATAGTACAGATGAAGAATATCCTATTGCAGAAGTTGAAGGTAAGGTAGTACCTTCAAATACAGAAGAGAATAAATCACTACTAAGTTTAGCCAAAAGCCAGAATAATGATGAAGATAAAAAAATTTTAAAAAATATAAATTCAAAGATTAAGTACGAAAACATAGAGAATAAAGTAAATCTAGAGTACAATATCACATCAAAAAAAGTTAAAGAATCTATAGTTTTAAATGAGAAAGTAGATAATCCAAACTTCCAATTCACCTTAAAAGCTAAAAACTTAATTGCAAAATTAAATAAAGATAAAAGTATAAGTTTTTATGACAACGTAGAGAACTCAAAACTTATATATACTATGGAAGCTCCATTTATGTATGACAGTAAAGAAGAAATTAGTAAAGATATAGAAGTTACTTTAGAACAAAAAGGAAATAATTACACATTAAATATACTTCCCAATAAAGAATGGCTGGATAGTGCAGATAGAGGTTATCCTATAGTCATTGATCCAACGGTAGAAACTTCTCAAGATATTAATAGTATACATGATAGCTATGTAGCAGAGGGAGTACCAAGTTCAAATTATGGAGGAGTAGAATTTCTACAGGTTGGTAAGGGGAGCGTTACTGGTATTAACAGATCTTATATATACTTTGACTTACCCAATATAAGTTCATCAAATATAATCACAAAGGCTTATCTATATTTGTGGTTAAACCAATCAAATCTTACACCAAATCAAATAGATGTTCATAAAGTCAACTCAGGGTGGAGTTCAAGTTCAATAACATGGAACAATAAGCCAGGGTTTAACAGTAAGATAGAAGAGTACGCTATTGTAAGTGGAGATGCTGGTGGATACCCATTTCAATGGGATGTTACATCTATTGCTAAAGAGTGGACTTCCACAGGAAATAATTATGGATTGATGCTTAAAAATCATAATGAAGATAGTGGATACAATCAGTTTATATCTTCAGACTCGGAAAGTGGGATTGCAAATGGAAGACCAA
>JAYFRK010000073.1:0-2447 GCA_034925975.1 Clostridium sp. | reverse complement strand
TATCTAGAGTAAAGATATTTTCACTCTTCATACCCAGCTTCTTTGCTAAATCAGCATGATGCCTAAGATGTTTATGCTCACCATGAACCGGCATAAAAAATTTTGGATGAACTAAGGTATGAATCAGCTTTAATTCTTCCTGGTAAGCGTGTCCTGATACATGTACTTCTTCCAAATCATCATAAATTACATCCGCTCCCTCTTTAAACAATTGATTAATAACCTTTGATATAAGTTTCTCATTTCCTGGAATTGGTGATGCAGATATAATAAACAAATCTTTCGGTTCAATTCTGATTTTTCTATGGGTTGAAAAGGCTATTCTAGCAAGAGCCGCCATAGGCTCTCCTTGGCTTCCTGTAGTTATTATAGTTATCTTTTCATTAGGATAATTTTTCATTTCGTCTACGTCTATAATTTGACCTTCTGGTATATGAAGGTATCCAAGTTCCATAGCAACTTTAGAAATTCCCTCCATGCTTCTACCACTAAAAGCTACCTTCCTGCCATATTTAATAGAAGAATTTATTATCTGCTGCATTCTGTGGATATTAGAGGCAAAGGTTGCTACAATAACCCTTCCCTCAGCATTAGAAAATACTCTAGTTAAGGTTTCTCCTATAGATTTTTCAGAAATAGTATGTCCTGGACGTTCTACATTTGTACTATCTGCCATTAGGAGAAGTACTCCCTGTTTTCCAAGGTTTGAAATACGCTCTAGATCCATAACTAACCCATCAATAGGCGTATAATCCACTTTAAAATCACCAGTATGCAATATTACCCCAACTGGTGTATGAATAGCAATAGAACAAGAGTCTGCTATACTGTGAGTATTTCTTATGAATTCAATCTTTAAATTTTCTACTTCTACAATATCCCCAGCTTCTACCCCATAAAGCTTACAGTCTGAAAGCATATTATGTTCCTCTAGTTTATTTTTAACTATCCCCAATGTTAATCTCGTACCGTAAACAGGAACATTTAGCTGACTTAAAATATACGGTAATGATCCAATATGATCTTCATGTCCATGAGTTAGAAAAATTCCCTTCACTTTATTAGCATTTTCAAGCAAATATGTTATATCAGGAATTACTAAATCTACTCCATACATATCCTCATCAGGAAATGATATGCCGCAATCTATAACAATGATTTCATCTTTATACTGAAATGCTGTAATATTCTTACCAATCTCTCCAAGTCCTCCTAAAGGAATAACTTTCATACTATCAACGTTTTTCACTAAATCGACCCCTTTATTCTTTATGTATTGTATTAATAATTCTATTTATGTTATTTTGCCTTATATTATCAAATTTAATTCTAGTAAACTCAAGAAAACTCTTTCCAAATATATGATATAATAAGCATTGTAAATATACTTTTTCATATACCTATTTGGAGGAATTGATAATGGAAAAAGTTATAATGCATGTAGACATGGATGCTTTTTTTGCTTCTGTAGAAGTTATGGATAACCCCAGTTTGAAAGGAAAGCCCATTATAGTTGGAGGAACCTCTGAAAGAGGAGTAGTTGCAACTTGTTCATACGAAGCTAGAAAATATGGAGTAAGAAGTGCCATGCCTATTTACATGGCTAAATCAAAGTGCCCTAATGGAATATTTTTGCCCACTAGAATAGGAAGGTATAAAGAAGTATCCAGGGAGATATTTAAAGTGTTTAATACATTAACTCCCTATGTAGAACCTCTTAGTATCGATGAAGCCTATATGGATATTACAAATTCAAAAAAAGATCCCATTGAAGCGGCTATATACATAAAGGATTCTGTGGCAAAAAGTACAGGTCTTACACTTTCTGTGGGAATTTCTTATAATAAATTTCTAGCTAAATTAGCCTCTGATTGGAATAAGCCTAATGGATTAAAAATTATAACTAAAAATATGATGCCTGAAATTCTCTTTCCTCTTCCTATAAGTAAAGTATATGGTCTTGGAAAAAAATCCGTAAAAAAGCTGAATGATATAGGCGTGTTTACTATAGAAGAACTCTATAATATTTCATTAGAAATGCTAATTGAATTTTTCGGGAAATACGGGATTGAAATATATGATAGGATAAGAGGCATCGATAAAAGAGATGTACAAATTTCTAGGCAGATAAAATCTATTGGACGAGAAACAACTCTTAAAATAGATACGAATGATAAGGATGATCTTAAAAGATATATAAAAAACTTTTCTACTTCAATCTCTAAAGAACTTGAAAAGAAGAGTGCTAGTGGCAAAACCTTAACTTTAAAGATAAAAACATCAAATTTTGATAATCACACAAGAAGCAAAACTTTACCCTTTTATATCTTAAGAGAAGAAGATATTTATAGAGAAGCTTGCGATATACTAGACAGTATTGTGTTAGAAGAAAAAATTAGACTTATTGGTATATCTGTTTCTTCTTTAAAAGAAAATAAACTTCAGCA
>JAYFRK010000454.1:0-6183 GCA_034925975.1 Clostridium sp. | reverse complement strand
CATCTGGTTATTATGGCTTGAAGGTAACACCCGTACCCATTCCGAACACGAAGGTTAAGCTTCAAAGCGCCGATGGTACTGCACTGGAGACGGTGTGGAAGAGTAGGTCGTAGCCAGGTTAAATAAAAAACACTAAGCATTTGCTTAGTGTTTTTTATTTTGGGCTCTGTTTTAAATGAATGTTGATTTTTATATTCATTTAAAACTTTCCATTAGTAGGTTAAGGCTGTTTTAAAGATTGTTGGGTTCATTATACGAAATCAACAATATCTTAAAGCATAGCCTTATTTTTGTATTGCTTAAAAACTATAATATGTTATAAAATAAGTTATATAGTAAAATTTACTTACTTATCATACTAAGGAGATAGTGCTATGGGAGATAAGCCTTATATTGATTATTATTATTGGGAATACTTAATAAAAAATCATGAGAACTTATGGAATCATTCTTTTAAAAAAATGCCTTTAACTCGTAGATCAGTATTTATTAATACTATAATTATGGATTGCGAAGGTTGTAATTCAAATCAGTGGGTATACTATCCTAATATAAAGGCTGCACTAGGATTTATAGAATATGTATTTTTAACTACAGCCTTTTTTAAAGCTTTAATGAGTGAATATGATGGAAAATTTATATTACCAGTTGGAACTATGGATCAATTAATCTACATGTCTAATAATTTGAATACAGGCAGGAATAAAGGAGACATGCCTGAAATGAATAGACAAGCTGGGAAATTACATTCTTTATGGAAGCTAGGAGATATAGAATGCTTAGAATTACTTAAGGAGTTTTCAAATGAGTTTAATAGATATTGGGCATACAGGGAAGATGTATTATTTTCTGTTAACGTTTTCAAAACGCCTATGGAAATTGGAGAGCATATTATGAAGCTATGCAGCGAAGAAGCCCTAGAAATCATTGAGAATCGAGTAACATTAACTTTAGATGAGTGGAAGTATATATTTGAAAATGTTTATGATAACCAATTTATAAGACGTAGATTTATGAATATACTAAATAATTTGACTTGGTTAGTTTGAAAATGCAATAGTGATTATAAAATGTAAGAAAAGATAGTTTTTATAATAAAAACTATCTTTTCGTTTAAATTTATTTAGGGTTTATGGATTATACTAATTGTATTTAGGGGTAAGCCCTTAGCTACTCTGTATAAACATTAAATTAATATTTTAGAAGGAAGATTTAATTTTTTATAGGAATAAAGCTAAGGGCTAAATTTGTAATACTATATAGAACCTTAATCATTCTATTTTTAAAATAGTAAAAGTTCTTTAATATAGAAAGTATTTACTCTTTATTAAATAATACAATAATAATAGTAGGATGTCAATAAACATTATTTTAAAATAATATTTATTATTAAATAATTAATTAAGTTTTAATAATAGATAATATATACTTTTTTAGTATACAAAAATATAGAGATTAGAATATTCTTTAGGAAATTAGATTCCTAGTCCACATGATACATAAAATAAGTACATTGTGGATATTTTTATTGTTTAAAGTTTGAAATAAAATTATATTAAGTAAATAAAATTATTATTGCTGATTAGTGGATAATTAGGAGGGATACTATGCAAATTGGAGTTATAATGGGTGGAGTATCAAGCGAAAAAGAGATTTCCCTTATGACAGGAAAAGAAATTATAGATAATTTAGATAAAAATAAATATGAAGTTTTACCAGTACCAATAGATACAAAATTTCAGCTTATAGATAGGGTTAAATGTTTAGAGTTTGCCTTTATTGCTCTCCATGGAAGTTTTGGTGAGGATGGAAAAGTTCAAGCAATACTTGACAGTCTTGAAGTACCATATTCAGGATCAGGGGTATTGTCAAGTGCATTATGTATGGATAAAGGTATGAGTAAGAAAATATTTATTGCAGAAAATATAAAAACTCCTAAATGGGTTTTAATAAAAAAACTAAGTAAGATTGATTATAGCAAAATTGAAGAAATAGGCTATCCACTTATAATAAAGCCAAATAGCGGGGGTTCCAGTATAGGAATATCTATAATTAATAATAAATATGAATTAGAAGAAACATTAAACAAAGCATTAAAATATGATGATATTTTAGTTGAAGAGTTTATTAAAGGACAGGAAATAACCTGCTGCATGCTTGATGGAAAAGTCCTTCCTATAATTGCTATTAACTATAAAACTGACTTTTTTGATTATGGATCAAAGTACGATGCTGAAAAATCAGAAGAAGTCATAGTTGAATTAGATGGTTATCTAAAGAATGAAGTTGAAAAAATTTCATTAAAATGTTGGGAAAGCTTTGATTTGAAAGTATACTGTAGAATTGATATGATAGTAAAGGATGATAATGTGTATGTACTTGAAATAAATACTCTTCCTGGAATGACTAAGAATAGCCTGCTTCCAAAGAGTGCTGAGTCATATGGGCTTAATTTTAGTGAGCTATTAGATAAAATAATAGAAATTTCACTAAGAGAAAGTAAAAATTGATTTTGAGGTGTTTTAATGTTTTTTAATTTGAAGCTTCATGAAGATGAGCCAATCTATATCCAAATTTACAGCTATTTAAAGGAAATAATAGAAAATGGAATGCTATCTAAGGACAGTAAACTTCCATCTACAAGAGAAATGGCTTTAATGATAGATGTAAGTAGAACTACAATAGTAAAGGCATATGAACTTCTTGAAGATAATAATCTAGTTCACACAATAAAAGGAAGAGGTACTTTTGTATCAAAAGTACCCTTAGTAAAGCAAAGTGAATGGGAAATTAATTGGGAAAATAATATAACTAACTATGCAAAGATGGCAGAAGAGTTGGATATAATGAAACATGAAAAGTTATATAAAAAAGGAATGATTTCTTTTAAAAGCATAGCTCCAGATGAAAGTTTATTTGATGTGGAGGAAGTTAAAAGAGCTTTTTTAAATAGAATTTCTATTGAAGGAGAGAAACTCTTAAATTATGGATACGCAAAGGGTTATAAACCATTAATCGATTTTATAATGGAATATATGAGAGAAAAAGGTGTAAGTACAAAAGGTAAGGATATCATAATAACCAATGGTTTTACAGAAGGATTTGATATAGTCCTATCATCTATAATCCAGAAAGGTGATAATATAATTTGTGAAAACCCTACTCATAATACTGCAATAAAGCTTATGAAGCTTCATCAATTAAATATTATAGGCATTGATATAGATGAAGATGGTATAGATTTAGAAGAAATTAAAAATACACTTAAACATAACTATATTAAGTCAGCGTATCTTATTCCTTCTTATCACAATCCTACTGGAATGGTAATGTCTTATGAAAAGAGAGAACACGTTTATAATTTATTAAAAAAGTATAAAGTTCCCATTGTTGAGGATGGGTTCAACGAGGAATTGCAGCATTTAGGAAGTCATATTGCCCCTATAGCCGCTATTTGTGGAGAAGAAAATTCGGTTATATATATTGGAAGTTTATCAAAAATTTTATTCCCGGGAATGAGAATAGGATGGGTATTTGGAGACAAGAGGCTTATAGACGTGCTTGAAAGCGTTAAACGGAGTAAAAATATTCATACATCATTTTTAGATCAGGGAATATTATATGAATATATGAAAAGTGGTAGCTTTGAAAAATATGTTAAAAAGGTTAGAGGCATATATAGAGAAAAATACAATTTGTGTAGAACACTTGTAGAAAAATATATTCCTCATAAATTCATATTAGGTGATGGAGGATTATATTTATTTATAAAGCTAGATGGAATAGAAGCTAGGAGTTTACTTGAAAGATGTTATAAAAGAAATGTTATATTTACCCCAGGAGATATATTTTATACTGATGAAAATGGGAGAGACTCTATTAGATTAGGATTTTCAAGAACATCTATGAAAGATATAGAAAATGGAATAAAGATAATTGGTGAGGAAGCTAGAGAAGTTCTAAGGAAGTAATTCCAAGAGCTTCTTTTCTATTTTTTGAATTAATAATTAATTAACAAAATTGTAATAAATAAATATTGACTATTAGTCATAAAAAGAGTACAATAGCAATTGTAGTAAAAATGACTTATAGTCATATTTTAGAGAGAAGGTGATATGAAAATCATGGCAGAAGATGAAGAAATGAATAAGATGCTAAGTAAAGTAGAAGAGAATAAGCTAAAAAAAGAAAAAAGACTATATGAAGCGGCATATGAACTTTTTACAACAAAAGGGATAAATGATACAGCTATAAATGATATCGTGAAAAGGGCGGGAGTAGCCAAGGGAACATTTTATCTATACTTTAAAGATAAGTATTGTATTGTGGAACTTATTGTCCTAAGAAAGAGTTCTAAAATTTTGAGAGAAGCCATAGAAGCAACTTTAATGAAAAATTATGAAAATCCTATAGACGGAGTAGTAGCTTTTGTGGATTACTTAATTGAATATCTAAGAAATGATAAAAAGCTACTAAAGTTGATATATAAAAATCTTTCTTGGGGGATGTACAGAAAAGCTGTGGTTAAAACTGGGCAATATGAAGAAATGAGACATACAGTTAGACTATTTATGGAAAATTTTATAGATGCTTCTACAGATGAAGATGAGGCAGAGAAAAATCTATTTATAATAATTGAGTTAGTTGGTTCTGTTTGCTATAGCTCTATAATACTTCAGGAGCCTGACAATATAGATGACATGAAACCAGTGCTGTATAAAGCTATTAAGAAAATATTATCAAAATAACATTAAATATTTAGGGGGAGATGACAAAATTGAAAAAATTCGGGAGTTTTATAGCTAAGAACAGAATAGTAGTATTAATTATCGCAACTATTTTGTTGATTCCATCAATTTTGGGGATGGTGAACACTAGGATAAACTATGACATTTTAACCTACTTGCCGCAAAATTTAGATTCTATGAAAGGTCAAAAAATACTAGACAAAACCTTTTCAAATGCGGCTACTTCCATGCTCATCATTGAAGACATGGAACCTAAAGATGTAGTGAAAATCAAAGATAAAGTATCAAAGGTTGAAGGGGTAGAAAAAGTAATATGGACAAATGATTTTGTAGATATTACTGTACCAAAGGAGATATTACCAGATAAAGTCAAGAATACTTTATATACTGATCATTCTACAATGCTAGTTATAAAATTTAAGGAATCACCAGCATCAGAAACCACTCAAAAAGGTATTGAGAGTATAAGAAAAATAACTAATAAACAGTGTTTTTTAAGCGGAATGTCAGCTATTGTTAAAGATACTAAGGATTTATCAGATAAAGAGACACCTTTCTATGTAGTAATTGCAGTTATATTATCGGTAATAGTATTGTCGCTAACTAATAAATCGGTTATAATACCATTTGTTTTTTTATTAGGTATAGGTTATGCTGTCATTTATAACCTTGGAACCAACATATTTTTCGGAGAAATATCATATGTTACAAAGGCTTTAGCGGCTGTGCTTCAACTTGGAGTTACAATGGATTACTCTATATTCTTACTTCATAGGTATGATGAGGAGAGGGAGCTTATGTCAGGCAATAAAGTAGAAGCTATGTCAGAAGCTATATCGAAAACTATAGTTGCTATATCAGGAAGTTCACTAACCACAATAGCAGGATTCTTAGCTCTTTGTGTAATGCAGCTTTCGTTAGGAAAAGATATAGGATTTGTTATGGCAAAAGGAGTTTTATTAGGGGTTATATCTACAATAACAATACTTCCAGCCTTTATATTGGTGTTTGACACACCAATTCACAAATTTAGTCATAAGACATTGCTTCCAGAGTTTAAGAAAACGGCTTCCATAGTAACAAGTAAATATAAAGTATTTATAGTAATATTCATAATAACATTTATACCAGCAATATATGGAAACAATCATGCTAAAGTTTATTATAACTTAGATGAATCACTTCCAAAGGATATGGAATCAATTGTTGCAACAAATAAACTAAAGCAAGATTATAAAATGACAACTACACATTTTATAGTTGTAAAAGATACTCTTCCAAGTTATAAAGTGAGGGAAATGGTAAAGAAAATAGAAAAGATAGAGGGAATAGAAAGTGTTCTCTCAGGTGATGAGCTTTTAGGACCTCAAATACCAAGTAGCTTTTTAACAGAAAGTATAAAAGAAAATTTTGAAAATGGTGGATATAAGTTAAT
>JAYFRK010000092.1:0-1545 GCA_034925975.1 Clostridium sp. | reverse complement strand
TAACCTCAAAATTATCATAAGCACCAAATACTGATGAAGCAGTAACGAAAAAACTGAGTTGATCTCCTGATCTAGATTTAAATATCATTTTTCCGTCCTCAGTTATGTCAGCCGTCACATGTTCTCGAGTTATACCAGCCGCTGACATTTTACTATTAATATGATCTTTTAAATCACTTGGATTACTTATAACTTGTGGGGCAAGTGTTATAGATTTTACTGTAGTCCCTATCCTTATATTTAATATGTCATTAAAACCTGCTATTATTTCATCTTTATACTGCAATGAAATTCCATCTGTTATAGATGCATCTGTTCCAGATGAACTAAGAGTGGTAGCGACACTTACTGATTTAGGATTTAAAACTGCAGTTTTCCCATCCTTTATCGATACTGAAAGTCCATCCACTTGAAAACTAGTTCCACTACCATTTGTTGTTGTGGTAATAGTTTTTCCAGATGGGAATGTAGTAGATCCATCTGTAGATTTTAGTCCTGATAGCTTTGAATTAATTGAAGTTGTCAATTCATCTGCAGTATATTTTCCAGCAGCCAATGTAATCTCGTAGTCCTTACCATCATAATTAAGAGTAATTTTATTATTGCTATTAGCTGGTGTGGTATTATCTTCTACTAAATCAATTAACTCCATAAACTGTATTGAATCGTTTTTAACTACAGCTTTTACACTATCTCTTAAAATTTTTCCTCCACCTATATCGGTGGTTGCCATTTTACTGTTCAGAGCTGAAGCTAATTCTGATAAACCGGAATATTTATTATATCCTTTTACAGAATCTATATCTAAAGAAAAGCTTGTTCCATCTACAGTAAAAGTATTATTATTTCCATCAATCTCTATACCATAATTAGGCTTTTCTGCTATAACAGTATTTATTGAATCACTTCCTTCCAGTTTAGCTGCTTCCGCTAATTTATTTATTGTAACTTCATAATTTCCTGTCTTTGCTGTAGCACCTGCCTTAACCTTTAGAGAATTATCTGTTAATCCATCTACATTAAAAGCAGAAACTGAATTAGAAGAAAGTACATATTTGTCTGGCTTTAAAGAATCAAAATAGTTTCTTTTGAAACTTCCTACATTACCTATTATATTTCTATAAAGATCTTGTCTCCATTGAACACTTTGTCTATTTTGTTTTAATTTATCTAGTCTCATATTATATGGTTTCATCATCTGCTTCACCATATTGTCTGTATCCATACCTGTAGCAAGGCCTGTCATTCTCATAGGGTTTATAAACATATCCCTTTACCTCCTATCATTCTTTCTTAGATAACTTATAGGCTTCATGCCATGTATCTCTAACTTCTTCTATAATAGGTAAAACTTCATTTAAAATTTGTATATCCTTCTTTAAATTAGCTTGTGTTAACTCATAATTTATGAATTCATAAACAGACATTAACCTTCTTCCCCACTCTCCTGCTATATTAACATCTAGAGTAGCCATTAATTCAATAAATATATCTTGAGTTTTAACTAAGTTTTCATGAGCTTTTTTCATATTTACATCTAAAATT
>JAYFRK010000120.1:0-2515 GCA_034925975.1 Clostridium sp. | reverse complement strand
TTCATCAATTATATCTTCAAATACTTTAAATTCATTTCTCTTAATCACCACTTCCACTTTATATCTTCTGTCACCATTATTACCTCGAGCTAGAAAATTATTAACCGTATAACCTTCTCCTCTAAGCTTTTCTGCTATTTTCACCATTTTATTTTTATTATTCAAAAATAAATCCACTTCCAAAATTCCTAGGGCCAATCTTTCTTCAAGTTTACTCCCTATGAATACTCCCATTGTCTTACCTAAAGCATATGCCATTGTAAAATGAATCCCCTTTGAACTAGTCACTTTAGAAACTACCGCTGCAAAAATCACAGCATCTAAAAATACTAAAAGATAAACTGGATTCATGATTTTCTTAGACATCAATATTGATTTTAATGTTGCTAAAACATTAGTAATGGACGTTATTAAAAATAAACCTATCAGCGAAAGGATTACACTTATTGTCATCAAAACACCTCCTTTTAATTTTTGGTTCTGTATATAACAAAGTAAAATCATCATATTTCTATAATTGGAATTTAGCACTCAAATATTACACAACAAAAAAACTAACATAGCGCTATCATGTTAGCAAATAATCCATTATGTAATGAGATTTAATAATTAAAGCTTAAATTTAAATAAATCTACTTTTACTAAACAACTCGAATATTTTAAGGATTTCTAATACAAAATGAAAAGCATTTTTGTCTTTGTAACACTTGAAAATTATTTGAAGAGCATATTGATAATTTTGAAAATAATGATAAGATTATTGCAAAAATTACTTATTTCTACTCTAACGAGTTTTACCTAATTAATAAACTAACTTTTTAAGTATATCACAAATGTATAATTTTTGCAATCTAAATTTCCAAACTACTTCCAGTTAATAATTTCTATTAAAATTTATATGATTAAGAAATCCTGATACTCTATTATCTAAAGTATCAGGATTTTTGGTTTTTGAAGGTATATACCTCACACCTATTTTATAATATAAATTTTTTTCCCAGTACTTTTTCGATAAATATTTTAGTAAGTTCTAAATCAAACTGAATACCTGCATTTTTGCTTAACTCTTCTATGGCTACTTCTTCCGGTAATGCATCCCTATAGCTTCTGAAACTAGTCATGGCATCGTAAGAATCAGCAATAGTTATGATTCTTGATTGAAGTGGTATTTCTTTTCCCTTTAACCCTCGAGGGTATCCACTTCCATCCCATCTTTCATGATGACACAATACATATTGGGCTATTTCAGTCATATCATTTACTGTGTTAAGTATTCTATAACCTATTTCTGGGTGACGCCTTACTTGCTCCCATTCATCCTCTGTCAACTTTGAAGGTTTATTTAATATACTTTCTTCTATAGCTATTTTGCCTATATCATGGAGCAATCCAACAGTTTTAAGTTCTTGTATTTTTCCTTCAGATAACTGAAGAGCTTCTCCCATGCTTTTGCATAATTGTGAAACCCTATGAGAATGCTGTTCTTCTCTCTTATTTTTTTCATGAAGAGTATTTATAATGGCTTTAACAGTCTTTCCTCTAATGCTTGGGCATTCAAATAGTTTCTTCTTATACATATGATCTTCAGCACTTTTAAAAATTTCCTGTATTTTTTCATTTTTATCTTCTTTAGTTTCATATCCAAAGGAAATGGATATATCTATAGATCCTATTTTTTCATTTGACGCTATATCCTTAATTTTGTTGATTACTTTTTCTGCACCATATCTATCAGTTTTGGGTAATAAAATAACAAATTCGTCCCCACCAAGCCTTGCAATCATATCATTTTTTCTGCAGCCCTTGGTTATTATCTCAGCTACTTTTATTAAAAGCTTATCTCCTACTGCATGTCCAAAAGAATCGTTAATAAGCTTCAATCCATTAACATCTCCCATAACAAGGGTTAGCGGAAAATTTCCTTTATGATCTAATCTATTTAATTCTTTCTCGAAGAATCTTCTATTATATAAGCCTGTAAGTTGATCATGATAACTTAAATAGATTATTTTCCCTTCTGCCCGTTTTTGTTCACTAATGTTAATTAGGAAACAATTTATACCTATAACCTTTCCTTTTCTAGAGAATATAGGAGACCAATATTGCTGCCAAAATACATTTGAATCTTTCCCTCTTCCCACTTCCTCCATTATAGTGAAACTTTCTTCAGCCATTACTCTTTCACAATTCTTCTTCATTTTATGATAATACTCATTTTCCCCTATAGCATCTAAAATACTCATTCCAATTTCTACACTTTTATTAAATATTGAAAACATTGTTTCCTTGTATTTTTTATTAAAGCTTAAATGGCAATAGTTAGTATCCAATGTAAATGAAATTATCTGTGGTGAACTTTCTAAAATAGCTTGAAGCAAATTGTTTGATTTATCAAGTTCATAATTTAACTCATTCAGCTGATTTGTTCTCTCTTTTTCCTTATTTTCTCGTTCTTTTATATTCTCTTTCATTACATCAAAATAGTTATATAGCTCTATAAATTCACTATATCCAC
>JAYFRK010000648.1:0-5576 GCA_034925975.1 Clostridium sp. | reverse complement strand
ACAGTTCAACAGATAACTTATGAGGAATTTATTCACTCTGTGCCTAACCCAACTATATTAACAATATTTAAGATGCCTCCATTAAATGGATCTATACTTTTTGAAACAAATCCTCAATTTGTATATCAAGTTATAGATGTTCTATTAGGAGGTTCAGGGATAGGCCCGTATAAAGCAAGGGAATTTACCGATATAGATAAAAATATAATAAGACAAATAAATAAAGGTTTAATTGCTAATCTAAAACTTGCATGGGAAGATGTATTAGAAGTTGAAACAGAGATAGAAGGTTTAGAAACAAATCCTGCATTAAATCAAACTTTGGCTCCAAGTGAGCCTGTAGCTCTAATAACTTTTTCAGTTGAAATGGGTGGAAGTAGTACATTTATTAATATATGTATTCCTTACCTAAGCATAGAAAAAGTTTTAGATAAGTTAGTTGTACAATACTGGTTTAGAGAAAATGATGAAGAAATATTAGAAGAATCTAAACAAAAACTTAAAAAGAGATTGGGTATAGTGGACTTATCTGTAACTGCTGTACTTGGCGGCACTAATATATCAGTAGGAGACTTTTTAAGACTTTCTATCGGGGATGTAGTAACTTTAAATGACAATATTACAACCCCTGTCAAGATTGTGGTTGGAGATCAGCCTTATTTATATGGAAAGCCAGGAACAATCAATAAGAATAAGGGCGTTCAGATACTAGATATTATTGATAAGGATGTGGAAAACTATGAGTAGCGATAATGGATTCCTTTCACAAGATGAAATTGATGCTCTTTTAAATGGAGGGGGCAGCAGTCAAAGTGAAGAAAATTCATCTTCAGAAGGAAATGCTGAAAGCGAAATACCCAAGGTAGAAGAACAAGCAAAGAAAAATGATTCAATAACAGATATCGAAATAGATTTGTTAGGTGAAATAGGAAATATTTCTATGGGATCAGCTTCTACTGCGCTTTCTACAATAATAGGGCAACAAGTAAATATAACTACTCCAGAAGTCACAGTTACTACTTTAAGAGAGTTAAGGGATACATTCCATGTTCCTAACATAGCTTTAGAGGTAAAGTACACAAGTGGTATTGTTGGTGGAAATTTACTTGTAATGAAGATATCAGATGCAGCTGTTATTGCAGATTTGATGATGGGTAAAGATGGAAAGTTAGACGAAGGTAAGGCTGATTTATCAGAACTTGAAGTCAGTGCTGTTTCTGAGGCTATGAATCAGATGATAGGCTCAGCAGCTACATCTATGGCAACTATGTTTGCAAGAGAGGTAAATATATCTCCACCTACTTCTAAGATATGGGCAGATTTAACATCGCCCCTTGCAGACAGCATAAGTGAAGACGAAGAAATAATAAAAGTTTCTTTTAAAATGGCCATTGGTGATTTAGTTGATAGCACTATAATGCAGATACTTCCTATAAGAACAGCTAAGAAAATAGTATCTATAATGATGGGACAAGAAGAAATAGAAGAGAAAAAAGAGACTCCAAAGATTGCAGGGCCTCAGCCTCAACAAGAAGTTCAACCAAAACCAGCTGAGATATATAATAATGAACCAGAACAAGTTACACAGTATACACAACAATATGCACCTCAGCCTCCAATAAATGTACATCAAGCATCCTTCCAGCCGCTAAGCCAAGTAGCTGTACACGATGCTCCTAAGAATATTGATTTAATATTAGATGTACCACTTGAAATTTCTGTTGTTCTAGGTAAAGCAAAAATGACTATAAAAGATGTACTAAGTTTAGGTACAGGCTCTCTTGTAGAATTGGATAAGCTTGCTGAAGAACCAGTAGAAATTCATGTTAATGGTAAAAAAGTTGCCTATGGAGAAGTTGTTGTTGTAGATGAAAACTTTGGCGTTAGAATAATAAATATTGTAAGCAGTGAAGAAAGAGTAAAAACTTTAAAAGGATAATTAAATATGGGAAGGTGCATGGTATATTTTACGCCATATGCCTTCTTTTGATTTTGCATGAAATAAAACTTAAAGATTCATTTTAATGTAATATTTATCCAGCTCAAAACACACTTAATATGTCTACTTTGCATATTTATTACTTTTGTTTTTAAAATAAAATTTTAATACAATAAAAGATAGAATTAAAGATGAATAAATTCTTGCATTTATTCTCTTTTTTTATTTAAAAAGTGTAAACTTTATTTTTGTTAATTCGATAATGGTAATAGATGAATTATAGGAATTGAGGAGTGTAGGGAATGAAGATTACAGGAGCATCGGTAAATAAAGTAATAAATATGTATGATAGAAATAAAAGGGAAGTTAATAAGTGCAAAGATAGCACAAAAAAGGATTATATAGAGATTTCACAACTTGGCAAAAGTCTAAGTACTTTTAGCAGTGATGAGCCTACAAGCATATCTAGTGAAAGACTTGAAAGGATAAGAGCGGAAATATCAAATGGCACTTATAAAGTGAATGCTAGGTTAGTTGCTGAAAAAATGGTAGATACCATGAAGGGAAGAATAGGCTAATAATTATAAGGTAGAGGTGAACATATAAGTATATGAATATGGATGAATTTAAGAAGCAGTTAAATCAGCTTATGATTATTCAAATTGATACCCTAAGTGAGCTGCTTAAGTTAATGGAAGAACAGCATTCCTATATAGTAAAAAATGATGTTTTCAATATGGAATCAATGGTAGAAAAAATACAAACTTCTAATCAGAAAATAGCAAATGCTGAATTGAAGAGAAGAGAATTAACAAAAGATATGTTAAAAGATAAAACTTTTGGTAAATTAATTCAGCAACTAAACGATAAAGAACTAGAAAATAATTTTAAAAACCTAAGAAGACTGTTAGAAGAGATTAAACTTCAAAAGGATACAAATGAGCTTTTAATAAAGCAGGGCTTAAGTTTTACAAATAAGATGCTTATGCTATTAAATCCAGATAGACAAGCGAAAACATATAATGGATACGGAAAAATAGGAAGATAGGTGATAAAATGTCAGGTTTATTTGCAACTTTTAATGTTGGAAAAAGAGGACTATTTGCTCAACAAAGAGCAATTGATGTTACATCTCATAACATTGCTAATGCCAATACAGAAGGTTATTCAAGACAAAGAGCATTAATGGAAACTACAAGACCTTTTGGAATGCCATCAATGAATAATCAAGTAGGACCGGGACAAATTGGTACAGGAGTAGATGTAGCAGTTATACAGAGAGTCAGAGATAGCTTTATGGATTTTCAAGTTAGAAGAGAGAAGACTACTCTTGGACAGTATGAAGCTAGAGACAAATACCTAAGTGAAATAGAAAGTATATTCAGTGAACCTTCAGATACAGGAATTTCTACGTTAATAGGAAAATTTTTTGATAGTTGGGATAAACTATCGAAGAAAGCTGAAAGTTCAAATGCAAGAACTGTTGTAGCTCAACAATCAGTAGCTTTAGCTAATGAACTAAACCATACTTATACTCAACTTGTTAAGGTTAAAGAAAATGCTCAAAGTGCTATAAAGCAAACTGTTTTTGATGTGAATGGAATACTTGATAGACTAGATAAGTTGAATCAACAAATTATGAGTGTTAAAGTCTCAGGTATGGAACCTAATGATTTAATGGATCAAAGAGACTTGCTTTTAGATGAATTAAGTGAAAAATTCAATATAACAGTAGATAATGATAAATTTTACTCTATTAATCTTACTCCAGGGGATACAAGTGGACTTGATTCTGGTGTCAATTCATTTCTTGTAAGAAAAGACCCTAACGATGCTGTTAGAAGATTTTCTTATGTTACAGGAATAGAAGAAACTGCTCCAGGATCAGGGAAATATAGCGTTACATATTTTAGAAATGGAGATAAAGATAAACAAGAAACTATAATTGTAGAGATGACTGAGGAAGAGCGTCAGAAGTTAGATCAGACAAGAGTATTATGGTCTCAAAAAGATCCAAATAATGATGACAAAGATGGATTGATAATAGATAAAAATGGTGCAGAAATCCTTCCAGGAAAATCAGTTAAGTTTGAAGATTTAGCTATATTTAGTTTACCGAATGATAGTGATAGAGGTGAGCTTAAGGGATATATGTCTGTCCAAAAGGATGTAGACAACTATATAAGTCAGCTAAATAAACTAGCTAAAAGTATAGCATTTTCAGTTAATGCTGTGCATAGTGGTAAGGAAAATTCAGCTGATGATGATCTTCCTTTCTTTGTTGTGAAAGGGGATACTAATTCAAGTCGTGAAAGTGAGATTACAGCTGGCAATATTTCTGTAAACAAAGCTATTCTGGATGATGTAATGAAAATTAAAGTAGGAGTTACTGGGGATCCAGAGGTAGACGGAGAAAGTGATGGAAAAAGAGCTAGTGCTATATCAGACCTTAGAAATACACTAATAAAGATTCAAAATATTACTGATGGAATGGATAGAATAACATTCATGAGTGAAATTACTGGAAGTGCCACCTTAATAGATGATGGATATGGAGCAAAGACAATAAAAAGCGATATTAACGGTATGAATGTAGATAATTACTTTAAAGATACTGTAGATAAACTTGGAATTCAAGAGCAGGAAGCTAGAAGAATTGTTAAAAATCAAGAAGTTCTTTTATCAAGCTTTCAGCAGAGAAGAGACTCTATATCAGGAGTGTCATTAGATGAAGAGATGGCAAACCTAGTTCAATTCCAGCATGCTTACCAAGCTAATGCTAAAATAATTGCCACAGTAGATGAACTGCTTGATGTTGTAGTTAACGGACTTAAGAGATAAAGAGAATAACTAATAGCTAAAATAGAGACTAGGGATTAGTAACTAGATAGTAAAAAATAAAGTTTAAGCAAGAAGTCATAAACTATGACTTAATTAACGAAAAGGAAAATGAGGTGTATAAAGTGCGAGTAACAAACAAGATGCTTTCAAATACTTTTCTTTATGATATGAGAAGCAATTTAGAAAATATGAAAAAACTTCAAGAACAGCTTACGTCAGGTAAGGAAGTAAGAAGACCTTCAGATGATCCTTTTAAAGTAGCTAGAGCTATGCAGCTTCATACTGACATTAATACAAATAAGCAATACAATGAAAATATAAATGATACAATAAATTGGCTAGATATTACAGATACTGCATTAGGACAGGCGGGAGATGTTCTACACAGAGTAAGAGAGCTTTTAATTTCATCTGGTAATGCAGGATATAGTAGCAGTGAAAGAAGAGCTATTAAGGATGAAGTAAATGAGAAAATAGGAGAGATTAGCCAGATTTTAAATACAAATTTTGATGGGAAATATGTTTTTGGAGGAACTAGAGGAACTACAAAACCTGTAGATGTTATAGGGGGAAGCAGTTTAGGAGATTCAGCTCTAACTAGTGAAATATTAATAGATAAAACTGCAGATGCTTTAGGAAATACTCCAGCAGCTTCTATAGTTGATAAAGATGGAAAGCTAAAGAATGAGTTAAAGATAGAAGTTAAATATAAAAAAGAAGATGGTACTGAAGTAAAGAAAAATATTACTTTAGCAGCAGGGACTAAAATTAATGATTTAAGTGATTTATCTCTTAA
>JAYFRK010000064.1:0-1574 GCA_034925975.1 Clostridium sp. | reverse complement strand
AAAAGAAAAAAGAAGAAGGATGGTATAGAACTTGAAGGATTGTCTTCAATGCAACTACTAGCTGGTACAAGCGTTATGCTATTTGACAAAGTTGGTACATTGACTGAAGAACATATGTATATAGATAGCTTTTTTTCTAATGGAAAAATAATAAAATTAAATTCTAGCGATTTAGAAGAAAATAAAGATAATATAGATAGAATATTGAATATAGGTCTTTTATGTAATGATGGTAAAGTTGATAATGATGGAAATATAGTAAAGGGAAGTTTAATTGAAAAGGCAATAATAAGATATGGCAAAGAAAATTTACTAAACAAAAAGACATTAGATGTAGAACAGGAAAGAATTTTTCAGATACCCTTTGATTTAGACAAAAGAGTTAAGACTACGCTAAATAAAATAGATGACAAATATAGAGCAAATGTAGTAGGGGCAGTTGATAAGCTATTAGAAAGATGTACCCATATAATGAAAAATGGTATAGAAGTAGAAATTACCCCTAAAGACATAAATGAAATAAGAGATGCTGATTTATCCTTATCTTTAAATGCTCTTAATGTAATAGGACTTGCCTATAGAAATTTTAATTACCAGCCTAGTCCTAATGAAAATATAGAAAGCAATTTAGTTTTCGTAGGGCTTATAGGATTGGAAAATCCTACGAAGGAAGATTCCATAGAGGATGTAATGTACTGTAAATCATTAGCTATAAAGCCTATTGTTATGACAGAGGATAATAGAATAACAGCAAATGCTTTTGGAGAAAAAATAAAGATATTAAATAAAAATGATTTAGTGTTATCTGGAGTTGAAATAGATAACATGAATGAAGATGAATTAGAAAAGTTTGTTGAGAAAGTAGGGGTGTATTCTAAGATATCTCCTAAGATTAAGTTTAGGATAGTGGAAGGATTCAAAAAGTTAGGATACGATTTAACTATTACTGGCAATAGATTTACAGATTTACCTAGCTTTAGAGCTGCCCATGTAGGAATTGCTACAGGAAAAGAATGTACTAAAATCGCTAAAAAATTAAGTGATGTGTATATTCAGGATAACAATCTTTTTAAAATACTATCATTAATAGAAGAAAGTAGGAAGGTTATCCAGTGTATAAAGAATATTATTATTTTTAATTTAATATCAGTCTTAATACAAGTTTTTAGCATATTTATTATAAATAATATAGATAATACTCTAACGGTAAATTTGATATCTATAGGGTTAATAAACTTTTTCACTTTGACATTAAGCTCTATACTAATATATACGCAACATAATAATATAGAGAATAATAGATATGAAAATATAAAAATAAACAAGAAAATCTTTAAAGATTATACATCAGGATTGATAATGTATGTAATATTTTTAGTAGCATCTGTATGCATAACTTTCTATTTGGGAAATGTAAAGAATGATATATTAGGTAAAATTAATATGTTTACTATTTTAAACTTAAACACTACAATCTTTGCATTTTATTTTATGGAGTTTAAAGATGCTATAAGAAATAAAATGTCTATTTTGGTAATAGCTATAAACTTAATTATATATGGAGTTACTTTGAA
>JAYFRK010000141.1:0-2352 GCA_034925975.1 Clostridium sp. | reverse complement strand
TCAAATTCATAGCCAATCTATGAATGCTTGGCTTTCCTCTACCTAAAAAGAAATAGTTGTACCAAATCATTAAATCTCTTGATTCTTCTGAATAACAATTTCCTACCTTAGCCTTATCTTTTAAAGTGCATCCAACGCTATGTGTAACTTTATCTTTGTATTCTTGTGATTCTAGTTCTTTCTCAGTTAATTCAAGTATCTTTTTATTTTTATCCCCAATTTTAATTTTAGGTCCTTGTCCATCTTTTAATGTATTTAGATACTCATCTTTAAATTTCTCAATCATTAGAAAATCTATATCTAAAGGTGCACTAAAAAATATATTGTACTCTTCTAAAAATTCTATCCACCCCTCTAGGTCGTCAATATCTTCTTCGGATTCAATTTGATAAGTATGCATATTTTCCAACTCTTCATCTGCTAAGATTGAGCCACCTTCAAGTTCTAATAATTCATCTTTATCATATCCATTTTCTATTAATTGTTTAATAACATATTTAATTCTTCCCCATCCACCACCTTCTCGCTCTAAATCTAAATCTAATAAAGTTACATAAGATATTTTTAACTGTTCTAATAGTCTCCAAAAATGATTAACATGTCTTCCACCCAACGGTACAATTGCAATTTCATTAGTGTTAATCTCAATATCTACAGCATCCAGTACTTTAGGTAATATGATTTCTTCACTATCTCCTTCACCTAAAATCACTAAACTTGAAAAATATATTTCTGGATATGCCTTAACCGCTTCTTTTACATATTTGTATGCATCTTCGTCTTTTTCGGGTAAAGATATTTTATTTGTTATAGTACAAAGCTCATCTTTACAATTTCTAAAATGCCTTATTTCCTCTGGTTCAACTCTTTTTATAATAGCTGGTGTATGAGAAGATAAAATTATTTGAGAGTTACTATTTTTAGATATATTCCTCAAATTACTCATTATTTTTCCTAGCAAATGGGGAGCTATATGATTTTCAGGCTCTTCAACTGCAATAATCGTTATACAAGGTGGTTCAAAACTAAATACTCTATCATCAACAGCTTTTTCAGGATTAATTATAATCTCATTTAGTGTTTCCTCCTCAGCCTTTAATAATGCTCCAACTAAGGTAAAATAAAATAGAGATCTTAATCCATCCCCTAAATCATCTACAGTATAACTACTTCCTGTTTCTGTAGGAGAAAATTTTGCATCAATTTTCTTTAAAATACTTTCTATATCACTAGTGTTATATTGTAAATCTAATTTATTATATCTACTATCATTATGATAGTTTACCCATTGTTCTTTCATAATAGATTTTAATTTTGATATGCCCTCATGTTTATCTATTTCCTTATTTACATCATCAAGTTTATCATTAATATTACCTTTAAACTCATCATTAATATTTATTCCATTAAATAATCTCCATAGCATAGTACCTGCAGCATTCTTTAATTGTGCATGTGGGTCTCTAACAGCTGGAACATAAATAACTTTTATCATAGACAATTGAGATTTATTTATTGGCTTTTTATCTTCTTCTCTTACACCTTTTTCTTCCTCAGCAACAATGAAGTATATTTTTGAATCAATGATTCCTTCTGGTTGATTACTTTTTTGCCATTTAGCATCTAATCTAATTCTTATACACGGAGGAGTGTTTTTATCTTCTATAATAAAATTTTCAAAGTACGGTGGTACAGTATATTTTTCTATACCATTTTCATTAATAGCTTCATTAAAATCAAATACTGCTTCTATTGAAAATTCATTTTCTAAAATTGAGTTAGGATCTACATTACTAGGAACATGAAAATCTGATCGTTTTATTTCTTTTTCAATACTAGAATCTCCAAATAATTTTAATAATGCATTGAAAAAAGTTGTTTTTCCACTACTATTTGCACCTATAATTGCTGTGAAATTTTCAACATCAATTATTTCTTCTTTTCTAAAGGACCTAAAATTTTTAATTTTAACTTTTTTTAACCTCATTGTTTTCCCCCTTAGTCTATATTATTTTTTATTTCAAGAATATTTTTTTAAACAAATCAGCATTAATATATACAAAATAAAGGAAATTCAAATATATTATACCATATAGTACTATATTAATAATCAATTCATATAAATAAAAAAGATCCCTCAAATGCTCTTACATGACATAATTATTCACTATTTTTTGACCGCTTTTTGTCCGTTCGTCCGTTTTTTGCCCGCTTAAACTTTAAAATTAATTAAAACATACCGGTATTAAACGGAAAATTTTATTATTAAAACCATTGGTATTACTAGCATCTAGCATTTTCCTAAAATATCCTAAAATAAATTAAAACACCCAATGTACAACTCAAAATCCA